>JBDUDG010000126.1:0-8329 GCA_040003045.1 Saprospiraceae bacterium
TGCCCTGGACTTTTGCCTTCAGCTGATTGGCCTCAGCAGCCTTGCCTTTCTTATAGAGGTCGCCTATCTCCTCTGACACCATATTCCGCTCATTTAACAGGCTATCTAACTGAGTCTGAACATCTTTCCGCTCATCATCAAGCCTGATCACCTGGTCCACTAACGCTATTCTTTCTTCAGTAAAACCCCTTTTCAGGAACCCTGCGACCACTCTTTCCTTCTGATCTCGTAAAATTTGCATTTCTAACATAGGAGACAACTTTTTCTGGCTTTTAGCCGTTTATGTCCAGTAGTAACCACTGGAAATCGCACCAAAGGTAATTCCACAGAATTAAAAAAGAGTTCTTACCTTGGCGGCGTTTTACACACCTACATTACCGGTCTGATTGTCCTTCAGATTTTCCCTTTCCAAATAAATATTGAGTTTGTGGTTGAGAGAAGCGAAATGAAACCGAGTTTTAATACTTCTTATTGAATCCAATTTTTTTATTTCTAATCATTATCTGATCATATCATGTACGATATTTTGCAGTTGAACGACATGCTCGTTCCTGAGCTTCGGGAGCTTGCAGAAAACCTCCGCGTAGACGGTTTCAAAAAATTAAATAAACAAGAGTTGGTCTATACCATCCTTGATCACCAGGCACTGGCCGGTGAAAAGAAAAAGGCCGTTAAAAATGGCGCAAATGATGCCGACCTTCCGGATGAAGTTCCCGTCTCTTCAGACAATATGCGCGTTGATAAAAGACAACCAGGCGCAATCCGCAAAAGACCACGCAAAGTCGTCAGCGACGCTGATGCAGATGCTGAAGTCGATAACGAACCTGAAGTAACTGAAGAACCTGAACAGGAAGAAAAAACAACCAAAACAAATACGCATTCGAATGATCGCAATGCGCAAAATCGCAGACCTGAACCGCGCCGCCCAGAGCATCGCGAAAACAGAAGCGGTCTTCAGGGACCAAGAGAACCAAGAACCCACGAACCCCGCGAACAAAGAAACCCGGAACAAAGGGAAAATAGAAATCAACGTCCTGCTGGCGAACCGCGCGAACCACGCGTGCCCCAGGAACCACGTGAACAGCGCGTACCTCAGGAACCACGTGAACAACGCGTACCTCAGGAACAACGCGAACCACGTGTTCCCCAGGAACAACGCGAACCACGCGTTCCGCAAGAGCCACGCGAACAGCGCGTGCCCCAGGAACCACGCATACAGCATGAACCAAGAGAACAACGCGCACCAATCGAACAAAGAGATAACCGTCCGCAGGAGGAAGCAAGACAACAAATAGAAAGAGGCAATCAAAGTCAACAAGTAGATAATCGCACTCAGCCGCAACGTGATCTCCATCGCGAAGCCCGCGAAAGATTTAATGTAGAAGTGGATGGCATCATCGAAGGTGAAGGTGTACTGGAGATGATGTCCGACGGATACGGATTCCTCCGTTCATCGGATTACAATTACCTGTCTTCACCGGATGATATCTATGTATCTCCTTCGCAGATCAAACTGTTTGGCCTGAATACAGGTGATACCGTCAAAGGCGCTATTCGTCCTCCTAAAGAAGGAGAAAAATATTTTGCCTTGTTGAGGGTGAGCACTGTCAATGGAAAGACACCTGATGAAGTCAGGGACCGTGTTCCATTTGATTATCTCACGCCATTATTCCCAACAGAAAAATTCAATTTGCTGACACATCCGGGTGGAAAGGATTATGGAAACCGGATGATAGATTTGTTTACGCCACTGGGTAAAGGTCAGCGTGGACTTATTGTAGCGCAACCAAAAACAGGTAAAACATTCCTGTTGAAAGATATCGCCAATGCAATTGCTGCCAATCATCCTGAAGTATTTCTGATCGTGCTGCTCATCGATGAGCGCCCTGAGGAAGTAACGGATATGCGCCGCAGCGTAAGGGCAGAAGTAGTGTCCTCAACTTTTGATGAGCCTGCAGAAAATCACGTCCGTGTTGCAAACATCATTCTTGAAAAAGCAAAGCGTCTTGTAGAATGTGGTCATGATGTCGTGATTCTTCTCGATTCCATCACACGTCTTGCAAGGGCATATAATACAGTGGCTCCTTCAAGTGGTAAGGTACTTTCAGGTGGTGTTGAAGCGAATGCATTGCACAAGCCAAAACAATTTTTTGGTGCTGCACGGAATATTGAACATGGAGGTTCTTTGACAGTTCTTGCAACTGCTTTGATTGATACCGGTTCCAAGATGGACGGAGTGATCTTCGAAGAATTCAAAGGAACTGGTAACATGGAACTTCAGCTTGATCGCACTCTCGCTAATAAGCGGATGTATCCTTCGATTGACCTTACCAAATCCAGCACTCGGCGTGAAGAATTGTTGCTTGATGATGCGATCCTTCAGCGGATGTTTGTACTCCGTAATTATCTGGCGGATATGAAGCCTGATGAAGCGATGGAATTCCTGCGCAAGCATATGATCAATACCAAGACGAATGAGGAATTCCTCATCTCTATGAATGGGTAGGGAAAGAACAAAGGGTGATACTTCGACACATTCGACGAGCTCAATGCAGCGCCTGCTGAACTCATCCTAGTGCTGCAGCTCAACAACCGGGTGAAAAGTGTGAAAAGAGATTTGATTCAGGTTTGCCGATTTACCTTCACGACTGCCTTTTTCCGGATTTAGGAATCAATCCTATTTTTTTTCCAAAAAAAGAGTACATTTGTGCCCGCTTTTAAACGAGCGACTACCATCATAAACAGGTATAACAGCGATGAAAAGGACATTTCAACCCTCCCGCAGGAAAAGAGTCAATAAACATGGATTCCGTAGCCGCATGAGCTCAAAGGGTGGCCGTAAGGTCCTTTCAGCACGTCGGGCCAGGGGTCGTCACAAGCTGACAGTTTCTGATCAAATGCGGGTGAAATAGAATTTTCTGACCGTGTCCTGCGGATCTTTCTCATCAGGAACGGATTTTCCCCATATATAAATAGTTGGTTTCAAATTTTTTGCATTTCTTTTGACAGGAAATGAATCAGTTTACGCTGTCCAGACAGGAAAGGCTTTCCTCCAAGAAAGATATTGATCTGTTATTTACAGAGCCACTCAGCCTGACCAAATATCCCATACGTCTGGTCTGGCGAGAGCTACCTATTTATACAGAAGCTGAATCTCCCGTCAGGGCTATGTTTTCAGTTTCCAAGAAAAAGTTCGCCAAAGCAGTTGATCGAAACCGGGCCAAGCGGCTTATGAAAGAAAGCTACCGCCTGATCAAACCAGCACTTTTTGAAATGTTGCCAGCCAAAAAATCATTTCACCTGGCATTACTTTATACGGGCAATGAGCTCCTGGATTTCGTGACCATACAAAAGAGCCTCGCCACAGCGTTAGAACGGTGGACAAAAAAATGCCAACAGGAATAGGATGAAATGTGCCTTCCTTTTATTTCTCTTACTTCTTTCATTCCTGACGTCAATATCAGGTCAGAAATTCCTCATCATCGAACGGTCAGGCACTCCTCACACCAAGCGATATAGTGTCTATGATGCCATCACATTTCAACTGAAGGACGATGACAAGGGATGGTACACGCGTCAGATCCTTGACATGAATGCAAATGGTCAATTGATATTATTGGGAGAAACATGGATCCCTTTGGAAGATATAGTCAGGATCAGATTGACGCATGAACGATTATTGCCAACGCTTATCGGAGGGGCATTGCAGGGAGGAGGAATATCTATGATGCTTGGAGATTTGTGGTACACGCTCAGAGGCAAACCAGAATACACACAGGGTGGTATAGAATTCGGTCTTGTCAATATTGCCGTAGGAACCGCGATAAGATTATTATGGGGCCCAATCAAATATAAGCTTGGAAATAAAACCAGGCTTAGGGTGATCGATGTGACGTATGGGACAAAATTTTCCTGATATCAATGATGTATAACAGTTTCTCTGCTCATTCGATGAACAAATATTATCGGCGTCAGGACGATTTTTGAAATATTCTCCGCGTTTATATTCACTGTAGCATTTAAAAATCCATCATGGGTTACTATCAATTGCTTATCCATCACAGCCTGATAAGGATAAGTTCCAAAATCAAATACACCATTTTCATTGGTAGGTTTTTCAACATCTCCGAAGGAGACTTTTGCATCGGTTAAAGGTTGATTGTTTGAATTGAAGACACTTCCTTTTAATTCGAATTGCACCACAGCAAAGGATGGATTGATTCTCAACTTTGTTATTTCAGATGCAAAATCCGAATGTGAATAATTCACACGTTGCAAATATTCAAAATCCCGTGCAGCGGATGGTTTGTGATCCTTTAATTTGCCATTATTATTTTTAACCACCAGATTAGCTCTTTCTAACCTTGTCACATGAGCGCCTTTTTCATATTTATTCACATCCCCTCTGATCTGATATTGATCTGGAGAGTTAATTCGAGATTGATATGCATCCAACAATTCAGATTGTGCGTCAAAGATCCGGACAGAGTCCTTTCGATCAGTAAACAAATCAATTTTACGCTCGATAGCCATCAGGGCAAGATCATTTCCAACAGCATGACTTATCTTATCCAGTGACATCAATGCAGTTGCTGTATCTCCATAATAAAGATTCAAATCTGCAAGATCAGACTGCATCCGTTGGTACGCTTCAGTGTTATGTGAAGAATTATATTTCTCTGCCATCCCCATGAGGATTGCGGGAAGTTCAGGCATATTCTTTTTTAGTGCGCAACTGATACACATATTGTAGAGAACAAAAGCACTCTTGTTGTCTTCAGTTAAAGTTGTAATCAGTGTGTCAAGCGATTGAAGGGATTTTACCGAATAGGTGAAAGATTTTAATGAATGTTCTCCTGCGCCATAGGGAAAAATATTAAAATCAGCTACATAACCTCCATTTTCCTGAAGAAGACTACCGGTTAAATTAAAATCGTAATGACATAAGGAGGGCAGGCTATCCCGGTTGACACCATTGTTGTATATGACCTTATCGAATTTATCAATATTGATCGCATTGAGATAGGATTTTATAAGACTGGCTTCCTGGATATTTTCATATAGCCATTTTGTAAAATCTGTCATTGCCGGAATGGTTGAAAAATCGCCAATCACGAAATTGCATTTTTTATCATCAATAGGACGAATGGATGCACAACTGTATCCTTTTACATTCCCAAATAATTTATCTCGGAATAAATATCCCATCAGTATTGCTGCTGACACGAAAAAGAGCAGAAGGTATTTGGTCCAGTTTGTTTTTTTAGGGTTAAAAGGAAATTTGTGATTTGCAATTTCAGGATTATGGACTATCATGAAATAATCATTAATGGCTTCAGCGCCTGGAAATTCGTCGCCCCCTCCTTCCGAC
The DNA here is from genome assembly GCA_040003045.1 of Saprospiraceae bacterium. GTDB lineage: Bacteria > Bacteroidota > Bacteroidia > Chitinophagales > Saprospiraceae > Opimibacter. The sequence continues at coordinate 5,372 of JBDUDG010000126.1, forward strand.
CTGGTTTTCGAAACTTTACCCGGCGAAAGATTGCTCGCGGCAACTGCGTTTTCAAAAGCATTTGAATAAGTATTTTCAGATTTGATCAGGGAAGCAAAAAAATCCTGTGTAAACTTTCGCGCCACATCATCCTCAATTTTAGATCTTGTGCCTATGACGACCGGTATCTTTGTAAGCTTATTGACGATGTCCTCGTTCTCGCATCCGTTTAGAAAAATGCATTGCAGCCTTTCACTGGAATTGATGGAATTGAAAAAATTGGTGACGTATTCTTTTTTAAATTCCATGCCGGGAAAATCAAGCCCGCTCTTTCCTGAATGTCCGCTAAAATGAAATAAACGAATTTGTTTTTGAAGGGCTATGATGTCAGAAGTGATTTTTTCAATGCTTTCATTTAGCACTGGTACAAAATCTACCTTCTTCTTAATTTCTCTGCTGTTTAAAAAATTAAGTAATTCAAAAAACTCAGTTTTGAGTTCCTCCAGGTTTCCTGAGGCGTTCGAAAATGAAGAATAAATCGTCGACATGTTTTCTTATTTATAAATCTATCAGCAGCGGATATTCCATATTATGATCGAGCAGCATCCGATCCAGCATTTTTATCTCATCCTTCTTCATGCTTTCAAGTGATCTATCTTCCTCCCGTATGGATTTAATATTTTTCAACCAATCCCCTCTCGAAAATTTGCCTGAATTGGGATCAATTTTTAATTCGAGACATGAGAAAGCAAAAGTGAGATCGGCAGGCCCTTCAAACTTTACTTCATTATCAGCAGTTTTATGAACCTTTAATGACGCATTTACATTTGCTAAAGCATCTGCAATAGCGGGAACATCAATATTGACAGCAGTATCCGATTCTGAAAATGCGCTCAATGAAAAATTATTAGAAATAATAATGTCTGTGATGAGACCCAGACGTACTTTTTTGTCATGCATTGCAGGGTAAAGAATGAAATTATCCTTATCAGCAAAGAGCTCATTCTCAGACAATACACTTCCCAACATCAATGGATCAATATAGCATCTGCGCACATTACTAAAAGAGAATGCCATTTTTTTGGTCCTCTTTATGGAGGCACTAATTGCTGCAGGATCGACACCCAGTGCTTTCAGAAAATTGCCGAGGATCCCAAAACCAGTATTAAAATCCGCCATGGCAGAGCGCTGATCCGATACATTCGCGACAGGTTCAATCATCTGAGGGATCTCATGATCAAAGACACCTTTTACCAGGAATTTAAATTCACCGAGATAGTGCTGCCCGCTGTCTTTTATTTCAAGCATGCACATTGGTTTTATTCTGGCTTCAGGAACCTTTAGCGGGTTGGCACCGAATTGATCGCGAATGTGATCCGTAATTTTGTTTTTACATATCCTTCCCATACGTATTGATTTAAGTAGGTGATTTCATTAAAGTAAGAAAATTTTTGGCCACTTTTTGAAAACCGGTATTGTTGGGATGTATTTCATCCATCCATTCATCTTCATGTACGGTGCTGCGGTTATTAACATAGACTACATTCGGTTTATATTGATTCGCAAGCCCACTGAGCATCTCATTAAATTGATCTACCAGATAAGTTATTACCAATTTGCGAAGCTCTGGCTGCGAAATCCCTGCATCTCTCATATAGCGATTTGCCCATCCATGCTTTATTGTTTTTTCATCCGGATTACTTCTCACATAGTCATACCCATGTACAAGGATCATGACTTTAGGTACGGATTTGATGATTTTTTTAATAAAAGACTGATAGCCATCCGAAAGGAAATTCAGCTTTTTGTTGAATTTTTCCTTGTCCAGGAAATCCAGGGCCACTGTTCCATTTGCGACATGATCGAAAAGAATTTCTTTTATTTCAGGTCCGAGGATATCATTTCCTCCTCCGCTGATCAGGACATATTCAGGTTTGTATTTTTCAACAGCCTGAAGAAGATCGCCTTTTTTTAAGTAGTCCGCAATTTCATCTCCAGCTTCTGCGAGGCTGAGTAACCTGAATTCCTTCATGATGTAATCCAGTGTGTCCATGACTCCTGGCTTAGGATAAAGGAACCACGAATCGCCTTCTGCTACAACAATAGGTCTTTCTTCCGGGTGATTTTTGAAAAATGAATTTCTTCGCGCCGTTTTGTAAATGAAGTTGAAAAGTTTTACAATCACATTGTGTGTTGCACGGACTTCATCGGCGGTCTGGTCTTTATTTTGTTTTAACCTAAGCTCAAATGTTTTTCCATTAAAATATTCTTCGAAATACAATTCTTTGATAAATGGAGAAAGCAATTTACTGTTGGCATAAAGATCCTGGTGTTCCAGCAGGTCTCCGGAGAAAATATTATACGTGCTATTAGCTAATTCAATCCTTGTTATGCAGGAGCCCCATTTTTTTATAACTTCTTCAACCTGTCCGCCTTCTCCACGTGCAGATCTAAGACCCTTTATCTCAGGAAGTATCAAAGGATGGTCCAAAGCAGGCTGCAAAAAATCAGTATTATTCAGTGAAGGTGTAAAGTCCTCAAAATTGTTAAATATGAATTTATAATAGAACCATTCTTCTTTCCAGTTATATACTTCCTTGTATTTATCAATCGTAGCAAATACCTCCTTATTTTGATTGTGATCGTACAAGGTCTTGGATGCGCCCGGAGGAAGTTCTACGACAATGCCATTAAACGGTTTTGAAGAAATGCTTATATCCGAACCCAGCGTGAGCACTCCCACGAATAAATTTTCATCACTGATATTGGTGACTGTTATTTTTGTTGATTTATATAGTTCACCTGATTTTAGACGTGCTGTATTTGGCAACAACCTGTACTTTCCATTTGTGATATCCACCGATTGGCCATCCTCTGAAATGAGCTCAATTTTAATTGGAGGTTTTTCAAAATCTTTTCCGGGATTGTCAAGTGAATAAAAATGATGCCATTTGATCAGGGCATTTAATTGCTTTTTTA
>JBDUDG010000127.1:0-8245 GCA_040003045.1 Saprospiraceae bacterium
GTTTGTCTAATTCGGCCCTGAATATGATTTGCGCCTCAGTCCGGCTGCCATAAAGCAGGATTACAGTGCTTTTGGGTTCTTGTTCGAGCACTGTTCTCGCAATTGAGATCAGGGGGGTAATACCACTGCCGGCTCCGATAAGATAAATATTGCGTTTGCTGTCGGGTCCAAAATTTCCTGTAAAACGGCCCTCAGGGTGCATGATTTCCAGTATATCACCAGCCTTGACTTTTCGGCAGAGGATCGGGGATATCTTCCCACCCGCGTATTCCTTGATCGTAATTGCAATATGGGGGTCTTCAGGAACAGAGCTGATAGAATAGGAGCGTCGCGTTTCTTTGCCACCATCCATCCATCTCAAGGTGACATATTGGCCTGATTTATATTGAAATTTCTCTTGCTGACCTGATGGATAATCGAATAAAATACTGACCGTGTCACTGGTCTCTTGTCGTACCTCTTTCACCACCACTGGAATGAACTCACCTGTCATATTTTACGATCAATTGGTTAGATTTGAAGGTCAAAGATAGCAGCTTATGCAGTTTAGAGATTTGAAATACCTGGCGGCATATATCGTCCCTCTGACTTGCCTTTGTGGTCTATATTTTGGCGGATGGGCTTCTCCGGGTGTCCTTTACTTTGGATTTGGGTTTGTGCCTGTCATTGAATATTTTTTACCCGCAGCACCACGCAATGAAGAAGAAGAAATATTGAATCAAAAATCCAGGATTCCCCTGTTTGATATTCTCCTTTATATCAACATACCACTGGTCTATTTTATTTGTATTTATTTCATATGGCTTTTAGCTAACCGAAGCTGGACAACTGCTGAATTGATTTTTTCAATTATTAATGTGGGTATAGTACTTGGCGTATCCGGGATCAATGTCGCTCATGAACTTGGGCATCGAAAAAATTCTTTTGATCGTTGGATGGCGAGACTATTGCTTCTTCCTGTATTGTATTCACATTTTACGCTTGAGCACAATTATGGCCATCACCTGAATGTTGCAACGTCTGAAGATCCTGCAACTGCAAGGAAAGGACAGCCGATATATTCATTTTTTATACGTAGCATTTTCGAAGGATACAGGAATGCATGGAAAATCGAAAAAAAGATCATTGCTTCAACACAAAGATCTAAATGGAAAAATGAATTGATCCTGACTCATGTAATCCAAATATTTTTACTGATCACTGTATTTTATTTTTCAGGATGGCTTGGTTTGTTCTCATTTGCAGGAGCAGCTCTGATCGGTATCCTGGTCCTGGAATGTGTCAATTATATAGAGCATTATGGATTGATCAGGAAAAGTCTTCCTTCGGGTAGATTTGAGATAATGAGTGAGGCACATTCCTGGAATTCAAATCATGAATTGGGACGTATTGTGCTGTTTGAATTGGTGCGTCATTCGGATCATCATTACCAAACGGAACGAAAATATCAAACGCTTCGTCACCTGGAGCAGAGTCCGCAGCTGCCCTTTGGTTATCCTGCTTCGATCATGATTGCTTTAATTCCACCCTTATGGTTTCGGTTGATGGACAGGCGATTGGAAAGATTTCAGGCATTGGTTAAATAAGGGTTTTGGGAGGAAAATTACGTTACCCCAGTTTTATACCTTTGCCCCGCATAAAAAAACTTTTTAATTGCCTACACTTTCGATCGTCATACCTGCATTTAACGAAGAGCGCACCATCCATCTCATCCTCGACAGGGTGCGCACAGTAGAGCTTCCGGATACCTGGAAGAAAGAAATCATTCTGATCAACGACTGCTCGCAAGACAATACCGAAGGAGCTATCCTAATATATAAATCGGATTTTCCTGATTTCCCGATCCGATATATTGCACATGAAATCAACAAAGGAAAAGGCGCAGCTCTGCACACAGGCATCCAGCACGCCAGCGGTGAGTATACGATCATACAAGATGCAGATCTCGAATATGATCCGGAAGAATATAATATTCTCCTTAAACCTGTGATCAAAGGTTTCGCCGATGTAGTGTATGGCAGCCGTTTTATGGGTGGCAAACCTCACCGCGTTTTATTCTTCTGGCATTCAATCGGCAATCGGTTTCTGACTCATATCTCCAATATTTTTACAAATCTGAATCTTACAGACATGGAGACTTGCTATAAACTCTTTCGATCGGATATTATCAAAAACATTAGGCTGAAAGAAAACCGATTTGGTTTCGAACCTGAGGTCACAGCCAAAGTTTCAAAGATTGAAGGTGTCCGAATTTATGAAGTGGGTATTTCATACTATGGCCGTACATATGCCGAGGGTAAAAAGATCGGGTGGAAAGATGGATTTCGCGCGATCTATTGTATTCTGAAATATAATCTTTGGTCCAAATAGGTCTATCATGTCCTTTCACAAAGAAGCTTGTGTAGTTTCACTTTCACAGGCAGTGAATGCAGAAAAATCCGGAGCGCACCGGGTTGAAATTTGTGCTCATCTTGAGACAGACGGAATGACTCCCGATATCGATCTGGTGGAAGAAATCATTCGTAAAATAAATATTCCGGTCAGGGTGATGATCCGTAGCACAGAGGAAGGATATGGAGCAGATAAATATACCCTGCAAAACATGATCGATTCGATCCGGCAATTCAAAAAAATTCCTGCCGATGGATTTGTCATAGGAATCATGAAAAACAACATCATCGACAAAGAGGCCATGATGCAAATCATCCATCATACAGTTCCGAAAAAAATCACGTTTCATAAAGCCATAGATGCTTCACATGATTTGTATCGCGACATTATGTGGCTTAATGAACAACATGCGATTGATACCCTTTTGACATCAGGAGGAGTTGGTATTGCGCATGAAGGAATTGAGAAAATCCTGATGATGAAATCCTTTTTTAAAAAAACGATCATGGCCGGAGGAAAAATAACTTCGTACAACCTTGATGCATTGCATAAAAAGACCAACCTCGATTGGTATCATGGCAGGAGCATTGTAGGCGAATTGGGAAACTAAAAAATTAAACAGCGACGCTCAGGCTTTCTACAGGCAGAGTATTCGCGGTACGTTGTAGCGCAGGAAATGAATATCCCTCTTTTGTAAAATGTTCAAGGACTAAAGGAAGCGCATGACGAAGATTGGTCTCCGATTTCAGGCTATCATGAAAGACAACTATAGATCCTGGACCTGCATTGTGGATCACATTTTCAAACACTTCATCAGGTGTGATATCCTTGTCAAAATCGCCGCTCAGGACGTCCCACATGATGATCTGATAATGCCGCTGAAGGAACTGGACCTGGCTTGGTCTCAGCTTGCCATATGGGGGTCTGAAAAGATCCGAAGGAACCCTCCTGGCACAATGGCGAATGTTATGGAAGTAGGAAATATTTTCTGTAGCCCATCCTGATAGGTGATTGTTGGTGTGATTGCCGACGCTGTGACCAGCGCTAACGACCTGTTCGAATATCGCCGGATATTTCCTGACATTGTCGCCAACACAGAAAAAAGTGGCTTTTGCATCAAATGCTGCCAACGTTTCCAGTACCCATGGTGTGACTTGTGGGATCGGCCCGTCATCGAAAGTGAGAAAGATCTCCTTCCTGTAAGTGGGCATCTTCCAGGTTAAGCCAGGGAATAGTGCCTGTACATACTGTGGTGTGTGTGCTAAATACATGGCCATACTTACGAAATCGACAGGTTCATGGATTGGCTATCTTTACCCGCTTTTACTATTTGCTTTTAATAAATGTAGTCTAAACGTAATTTGTATCAATTATGCTGCATTTAAATTAAAATCTTTTGATTTTCTGGCTAAAAGATTGCCTGAAATCACATCAAAAGTATAATATATTAAGATCATGACAAGATTGAGGTTTGCCCCTAGCCCTACCGGTGCGCTCCATATCGGTGGAATACGGACTGCTTTGTACAATTATCTCATTGCCAGGAAGGCAGGTGGGACATTCATACTCAGGATCGAGGACACTGACCAGGCGCGGTATGTGCCAGGTGCTGAAGATTATATCATTCGGGCATTGACCTGGCTTGGATTGAATCCGGATGAAGGCCCTACTCAGGGTGGATCTTTCAGCCCATATCGTCAGTCAGAACGTACGCAGATCTATCGTGAACATGCCATGAGTCTGGTAGATCAGGGCAAAGCTTATTATGCATTTGATACGCCGGAAGAGCTCGATGCAATGCGACAGAGGGTGATAGACAAGGGTGTGACTACTCCAAAATACGATGCTTCTGTTCGATCTGATATGATCAATGGCCTTACACTGTCTTCAGATGAAATAAAACAAAAACTTGCATCAGCTACGCCATTTACAATCAGGCTTCTTGTGGAACCTGGTCATGATATTGTCATACATGATAAAATACGCGGCGAAGTGACTTTTGACAGCACTGAACTTGATGATAAAATTTTGCTGAAAGCGGATGGATACCCAACCTATCATCTGGCAAATGTGGTAGATGATCATTTGATGCAGATCACCGATGTGATCAGAGGCGAGGAATGGTTACCAAGTACAGCTCATCATGTGTTGCTGTATCGTGCATTCGGATGGATAGATACGATGCCCACTTTTTCACATCTTCCGCTCATATTAAAACCAAATGGTCATGGAAAACTGAGTAAAAGGGACGGACAGAAATTTGGATTTCCCGTATTCCCACTCGCATGGCATACGGAACATCTTGAAGATTCCATAGAAGGATTTGACAGTTATGGATTTGAGCCAGCTGCGGTGATTAATTTTCTTGCATTCCTGGGATGGAATCCCGGTACAGAGAAGGAAATTTTTTCACTTGATGAGCTTATCAATGTTTTTGATGCTGAGCGTATACATAAAGGAGGTGCAAGGTTCGATTATGACAAAGCGCTTTGGTTCAACCATCAATATTTGCAGGTATTGGAATATGAGGCCGTAAAAGGAAGATTATCTCAATATGCCGGTGCGGAAGGAATACATATGAATGTTGTGGATGGAGAAGCGGTATTCAAATTATTAAAACCACGCCTTCATCGTCTGAAGGAATATTTCACTCAGGGTTATTATTTCTTCACCGATGACCTGGCATATGATGAGGTGGAAATCATTAAAAAATGGAGTCCTGAAGCAGGAATGTTATTGGGGAAAATAGCTTCTGACATCAAAAACGCTGAACCATTTACTCCGGAAAATGCTTCTATTCGGGTAAAAGAACTGATAACGTCTTCAGGGATCAAAATGGGCGTAATAATGCCTTTGATCAGAGCTGCATTAACCGGATCGATACAGGGTCCGGATGTATTTGAAATAGCTGGCATCCTTGGACAAAGCAGTACGACTGAGCGACTATTAAATATGGCAAGATGGTCATTAAAATAATCGTGAATCGTGAAAGCTGTTCCCCCAAGGTTGCAAAATTCTAGAACGAGGTTGTGAATAGCAAAAAGGAATAATTAAAAATGCCCAGAAAGAAAAAAACACCAGAGACACCAAAAGCCGGCAGGCCATCATTTCATGAAAGCCTTAAAGGATTTGATATCAAGGTCAATTCATTTGGAGAAATGGAGTCCACATTTGAGATTGACAAACTCAATGCATTTCTGAATAAAGAAGTACCTGATAAAAAAATGGATCCTGTGCCAGAAGCTAAGCCGAAAAGATCTTCCGAAAAAAAAGCTTCATTGAAAAAAAAGAATGAAGAAGAAGAATAAAGACAAAAAAAAATCCCGCTATGTGCGGGATTTTTAATTTTTAGCCATAAGGATATTAGATACCCAGCTTTGTTTTTACAAGGGATGTGATGTTAGTGGATTCATCTGCATATAGAAGGACACCAACTCCCGGGCTACCATCAAAAATGTAGGTATATCCGTTATCCTTCGCAATTGTCTGAATAGCTGTTTTCAATTCGTCGAGAATCGGAGAGAGGAGAGCTTCTCTCTTATCGGCAAGTTGTTTCTGCATATCCGTATCGAATGCCTGGATCTTGGATTCATCATCTTTGAGCATGGCGACCTGTGCATCCTGATCTTTTGGAGCGATGTCACCGGCCTGAACCCTGCGTTGAAGATCCTGTGCTTTCGTCTGGTAATCGGTCATCATTTTCTGACCTTTTGCCTGGAGCTGTTTGCCGAGGGTTTCAAGATTGGATTCTGCTTCCTTTACTCTTGGCATCGTTTCCAGCAAGCTGCCGGAATCTACATACCCGATTTTTTGGGCTCCCAGCTTAACGCTAAAGGTTGTAGCGAGGAAAAGAAGAATTGCGTATTTCAGTGTTGATTTCATTTACGATGTAAGTTGATTAATGATAAAAAGTGTGCAAAAGTAATGATTAAGATTTTATTTCGAAAGCAGACGGATGATATCATCTGTTTTGTCATATTCCGCATTGGAAAATATCAGGCCACCGGTTCCGCCTTTATCAAATATAAAATCGAAACCCCGGTCCTGCGCATATTTCTGAATAGAGGCATAAACCCGCTCCTGGATCGGCTGCACGAGGTCTTGCCTTTTTCTAAACAAAGCACCTTCAGGGCCAAATTTATCGCGCTGCATATCCCTGACTGATTTCTCGCGCTCCATGATCTCATCTTCTTTTTGTTTTTTAGCATCTTCCGTCAGTAGCACCTGTTCGGCCTGATATTTATTATACATGGCTTTGATCTGGTCATATTGAAGCGATATTTCCTGGCGCCAGTCCGCGGCAATTTTATCAAGGTCACCCTGGGCCGATTTGTAATCCGGAAGTTCTTCCAGCACCTTGGTTATATCAACGATGGCGATACGCTGTGCGCTGACCTGAGAAATGGCAGCAACAGACAAGAAAGCGAGTAAACAAAGGAATTTATACATTTTACAGAGGTATTAATTTATCATTCTTACGAAGAGACGCCAAAAATACTTCATTTATTGGCTCATATTCAGCATGTAGACGAAGTCCTGGTCTTAAAAGTTTCATGCATCAAACGCAGTGAATGGCATTCTTATTCGATTAAAAGTTTATTAATTAATGAATAATATATTTATTAAAAAATCATATGATCAAATCTTTAACCATCATTTAACCCTTTGATAAACCAAATTAACATGCGGGCAAAGAGATGATTAATTTTGATTCTATGGAGCAAAAGATTTTTGAGGGGAATGACCTTGATGTGGAGGATATTATCACTTTACTGGCAGGCAAGCTGGAGCTTTCGGAAACCGTGTGGGACGGAGTAATCTCAAACAGGAAGGCATTAGAAGAATTATTGGTTAAAACCGGTGGTAGTTATTATGGTATCAATACCGGTTTCGGATCACTCTATACGATCACCATTTCTCCTGATCAGATCAGACAACTGCAGGTAAATTTATTACGATCGCATGCATGCGGTGTTGGGCAGGCCGCCCCGGTGACGATCGTTAGACTGACCTTGCTACTGAAAATTATAAGTCTTTCACGTGGTCATTCTGGGGTCAGGAAAGAAGTAATTCGTTTTCTTCTGGATCTCTACAATTTTAATATTCTGCCACTTGTACCCACTCTTGGATCTTTGGGCGCATCTGGTGATCTGGCTCCTCTTGCTCATCTGTGTCTTCCGATGATCGGAGAAGGTGAGGTGGTGTATAAGAGAGAACAAATGAGTGTAGGTCGCGCATTACAGTCTTGTGGAATTGAAACGCTTGAGCTGGCATCAAAGGAGGGTCTTGCCCTGATTAATGGTACTCAGTTTTCTCTGGCATGGTTGATTTTTGCAATTGAAAATGCAATCAGGCTGAGTGAAGTAGTGGAAATGTGTGCTGCTATGTCGATGGATGCGTATGATTGTCATCCTTCACTTCTTGACAAAGACATACATGAACATCGCCGACAACCAGGACAAATGTATTCAGCATCAGTGTTGCGCGATTGGCTTGATGGAAGTGAATTGCAAAAAAATAAAAAGGAACATCTGCAGGATCCTTATTCATTTCGTTGTGCACCTCAGGTGCATGGAGCAACACGTGATACGATCATTTATGTAAGAAGCATAGCCGGTTATGAAATCAATGCGGTGACGGACAATCCGCTTGTCTTTGCAAATGAAGATGAAACGAAAATTGTCTCCGGAGGAAATTTTCATGCGCAGCCTCTGGCACTGGCTTCTGATTTTTTAACCATTGCGTTAGCTGAATTGGGAAGTATATCAGAGCGCAGATCATATCTTTTGTTAGGCGGAAATCGAGGTCTGCCACCGACATTGGCTAAAAATCCGGGAGTTGAATCCGGGATGAT
>JBDUDG010000128.1:0-8223 GCA_040003045.1 Saprospiraceae bacterium
TGTCTGCCCATGATATCAAAAAGATTGAATTCAATAGATTTTTCTGTGTCAACTGTAAATTGAATTTGATTTGAAAAAGATATTTGTCGGATATGCATCCCCAAATCTTCGGGCATGATTTCCTGAGTGGCATTGAGTATCACTTCTAAAGTATCAGGGTAGCAGTCGTCGATGATGAAAAAAGAGGTAAGAACTTCAAATTCACCAATCAGAAATTCACTTTCGTATGGCTCTTGTGAAAAGCAGACATCACCATCCATCCCCTGAAGCATATTAAATACAACCTGATACAAGACCGTGTTGTCAGGAAGTGACACTGTTTCTAATGAAGCATCTAGCCATTTATTACAGATATAATTTGGACTTTCTGTAGAGAAATCAAATATGGACATGAAAGAAATAATATTTTTGATCCTGTTAAAAGAGAGTTTACTCTGTTCATATGACATACAGTATGTCATAGCTGTGATGCTGTCGAAATTGACAACGCTCACATCATAGGTGATTTGGTTACCACTGACTTGTGGGTTAGTGATTTTTAGCAAAAGCCCCTGACTGTGGATAGTAAGAGATAATAACAGGATCGCAATGCAAGAAATATATTTCATAAACTTTTGATTGTGATTGAAATTAGTAATGAATATAATCAAAATTCTGCAACGATACAAATGAGGAATAGGGATAAATGTTAAATGAAGTTTTTAATTTTCAATAATGCATGAAAACTAAGATTAACTTTTATTTAACCTGAGACAAAAGGTAAGACTCACAACTCTTTGTAACTTGCATTCCGTCAGCACCCCTAGTCAAAAAATAAATAGAGGACACTATGCTTGACACTACACACCACCAAAATCCTATTCAGCAATTATATATTTTTTCTGAGCTGAATTTACCTGTTACTACCCATGAGTTATTTACTGTCTTGATCGATATCATCGGAAGGATCAGGATGGGATAAGCTACAAGCTCTTACAGAGTTTCCCCAAACATTCATTTCTCAATTCATTTATTCAAATGAGCACCAGCCTCTTTTGCCTCGACAGCTTTTGAGAGGCCGATGCTCGCAATAAAAATATCATGAAAAATAGTAATTTTTTTCCTAAATCATCATCTGCAATCTATGCCAGGAATGTTTTACCGCCTTCTAATTACAAGTACTCTAAAAATGATTTCTATGGAAGTCATGAAGTAAATTCGAATTTAAAGAATGCATACAAGTCGATTGTTTTAATCTTGAGCCTGCTTTTGATTTCTTTTATTCAAGACAAGCTTCTTAGTCAGACCATCACATCATCATGTTCAACTTGTGGTGGAAATTACCAAACAATTGGAACTACAAACGGCACGACAGACTATAGAACCCTTACTGGTTTTTCTTCTGCAAGATGTTATTTTGTCAAAGGGACTTTAGTAATTACAGGGAGTCCTGTGGTTTGGGCAAATTTGAAGTTAAAGATGGAAGAAAAGGCACAAATTATAGTTCAGTCTACTTTGAGCATGAATAATTGTTATCTATCAGGTTGCACTGATCTGTGGCAGGGTATAAGCACTTCTGGAGGAGGTTATTTGTTTGTATATGGCAGCGTAATAGAAGATGCTAATATTGGCATTTCTCTTGCTGATCTCGCTGGATTCGTGTGCCTGCACACGAAATTTATTAATAATTATATCGGAATTGCTTCGGGAAGCCCTTTTCTCAGTGATCAGTTTGATCACCAGATACAGCGTTGTCAGATCTGGGGGTGTCAATTTTATACTGAAACTACATTACCGGATCCTTATGTAGGTCATCCTTACTATCCTTCATGGCCGACAACATATCCGGAGATACCATATAATCAAGGATATGCCGCTGTATTCTTGTCTGGAACAGGAGGTATAAATATCGGATATAAGGGAGCCGATTCTGGTGATCGGAATAAAGTGCATGATATGAGAAATGGGATTGTCATGAGAAACTCTGTAGGAGATATATACGGAACGGACTTTTATAACTTCAAAGGCAAAATTCCGGCATCAGTAGCAAATCCTATCCTTGATCTCAATCAGCATGCTATTGATATGTATAGATGTGCCACTTTGATTAAGGAGAATACAATGGATAGTTTGATGGTAGGTATTTATGCCAGAGAATCAAATAACACTATCGATGAAAATGAGATAGAAATTTCCAGACCCACTCCTGGTTCTGGGTTTACAAGGGGCATTCAGGAATTTGGGCCACAAAAACTGTCCATCACAAATAATCAAGTAAATGAAGGATTTCGTGGCATTTCTATTGAAGATGTTACCACAGATTTCCTGGTAAAGGATAATGATCTGGACAGGAATTTTTACTTCGGCGGAATTAACATGGGAATTTTCGTTCGAAATGCAAAGTTGGATCCAGGCACCGGCATCATTGAAGGAAATACGATTGATATGGCCGATGCCACAGTAGCAAATGGAATCCACCTTGCCACTGTGAACAGGATTACTGTGGATGGCAACACATTACTCCATGCCGGTGGTGGCGGGCATCAGAGCAGAGGCATTATCTGTTCAGGAACATATAATTCATATATAGCTAAGAATACAAGTAATGCAACCATGGATTACAGGACAGTAGGTAATAGAGGTATAGAATTCTTTAATTCAGCATTTGACATTGAATCCTGTAATCAGGCTGAAAACTATTACATGAATTTCGATTTTGAAGGACCATGTAGCAATATACAATTTGTTGCAAATACAATTAATGATGGTACGTATGGTTTAGCATTAACTACTCCTTGTATGCTGGGCACTCAAAAGCATAATGGAAATATATGGGATGGGACATTTGATATAAATGCTGCTTATATTTTTGGATCTAGCGAGGTCCAAACTGCACTATTTTCCCAATTTATAGTGGATCAGTCTGAGAATTCACTATTTATGCCTTCTAGTATTGGTCCACCGACAGTAGATTTAGGAAATTGGTTCATTAATGAATCTACTCCTGGATACACATTAACGTGTCCTATTGTTACTCCTTCGCCAATTGCTGATCCAGATACTCTTCAGAAACTTATAAGAACTGAGTTGGCATTTGATGATTATAATGATGAAATGACCTGGAATCTGAAGGCTGATATATTTCATGTGATGATTTCGGACCCAAGTCTTCACTCGAATACGGTTTTGGATAGCTTTTATGATGCTGAAGATGGAAATGCGCTTGGCAAACTCATCTTTTGGGAAGACGAGTTGATGTCCCGCTTCGGCGTTCAAAAAACCGATAAGAATCTGACACAGGATACAATAAATTATCTTTCTGCTGATATCGTTTACATTGATTCCATTCTTGCGTTGAGTCCTTCTGATAGTGCCACCTGGCTTGCTCTTAGGGATATGAAAGCAGATAGTTTGCTAGATGAATACGCCGAATGGCTGGATTTCCTGAATGATGAATTTGACGCATCACAGGATGAATATGCTGACATATTACTAAGCTTAAAGTTTTTGACAACAACTAATGATCTAGAGGCCAACCTTAAAGATGCATTACTCTTTAAGATTCAATACCTTACAGGAGTTTCATTTGATGATGTTGATTCAGCCGCCATAGTGGATTTAACAGACCTATGTCCATGGGAAGGAGGTCGTGCCATACCTGAAGCAGAAAGCATATATGCTACGATCAATAATAATATGTCGATGCCTTCCTTGGATAATTGCACTTTTTCGCCTTATCTTCTATTTCCGCATTTTGTTTCACCATATGAGGGTGAGGATTTTTCTGTTTTCCCTAATCCGGTAAAGGATGTAGTTGAAGTACACAGTAATGATGTCATGGAGGAATTGAAACTCACGGATTTGAATATGAAATCGATTTATAATTATAAGCCTTCAAAAAAGATCTTTATATTTAATGTGAATGAAATTCCGGCAGGTGTCTATTTAATTACCATTAAGACCACTACCGGATATAGTACTAAACAGATAATTGTATCCAAATGAAATATCTCAGCATGTCATTTGTCTTCCTTTTTTTATTAATGATGCATAAAGTAAATGCTCAAAAAGACGGAGATGCATGGGTCATAGGCTATTCTGGTAATGCGGGTAATCCTGACAATAGTATCATGTATCTTTATTTTACCGGAGATAGAATGCAAATAGAATTGCAACATGAAGATGTTTTATATATAACAGGCACTTCAGCTAACATTTGTGATAGGCAAGGAGTGCCTGTCGTTTGGACAAATGGCATGCAGATTTTTGGGAAACATGGGATTAAAATAGCAGATACGATTGCGTATGATGGAAATCAATTTGGTTATTGGAATTATTTTTATAACAATCCAGAACCATTAGGTTTTCCACTACAGGATGGAGCTATTATACTTCCGGTACCTGAGCATGAAGGTGAGTTTTCGGTTTTATATCACTCCATGTCACCTCATCCGACCATTGGATTCAAAGTCGATAAACATTTGGAAGCCAGGGTAAGGATGAATTTTGATACATCGTACATTTTGGAATTTCGTGATTCTTTGATGGGCCCAATTCTGAAATGGTATAAAGGGACCATCATTGCGACCCGACATGCAAATGGAAGAGATTGGTGGATTCTTACATTTGAAGCTGATAGCCCAAGGTATTTTTCATTCCTGTTGGATCCTACAGGTACAAAACTGGTTCATGAAGGAAATGTGGGTCATATCGTAGAAGACGGCCTTGGTCAGGCTGTCTTCTCCGGTAATGGAAATTTTATGGCCAGAATGGATGCCACTACATTTGAAGAAGGACAGTTCATTTCGCTATTTCATTTTGACAGATGTACAGGATATCTGGAAGACATCGGAACATTTCATACGGAAGCGGGTTATTTTACCGGTGTTGCATTTTCACCCTCTGAGCAGTATCTGTACGCTGATGATAATACACACATTTGGCAATGGGATCTGTGGGCTGAAGATATAGCCGCATCACAAACGCTCGTAGATACATTTGATATGTTTGTACAACCTGGATGGTTTGGCACTTTTTTTGGACCGATGATGACTGCACCTGATGGTCGCATATATATTGTTCCGCCATCGGGTTCCAGTAATTTTATGCATGTGATAGAACGACCAGATCTCCCGGCATCTGAATGTTTTTTGAATCAGCATTCAATTAATCTTCAGGTTTCGAATGGCAGATCCGCTCCGAACATTCCTAATTATCGTTTAGGGCCTATAGACGGCAGTCCTTGCGATACACTGGGTCTAAATAATAATCCGGTGGCCAAATGGCGCTATGAAGAGAAGGTGGCAGGATATCCACATGAGATTCTGTTCACTGATTTATCCTTTTTCAATCCAACTACCTGGCATTGGGATTTTGATGACGGATCGACAAGTGCAGAGCGTAGTCCTGTGCATACTTTTGAAAGCGGTTTGTATCATGTATGCCTTACCGTCAATAATGAAAATGCATCAGAAAGCTTATGCCGGTGGATCGAGATTCTTGAGACAGGGACACAGGATGGAAGTGTAAATACAGGCCCTGATTTGTCCATTGCCCCAAATCCATTTCATGACAAATTGATCATTCATTCTGCATCAGGTACATTCAGGTCAGCGCATGTACAGTTGTATGATATGTATGGCAGGAATGTGTTTGATCAGGCAGAATCCCCTATACCGGTAAGTCTCGTCATGCCTTCATTATCACCAGGGATGTATCTGTGCTTGATCAATGATCAGGACGGTACGATGTACAGTTTCAAAGTGATGAAACAATAAAAATGTTTTCATCGTAAATAGAAATCCCGCTTTCGGAATGGAGGGCGGGATTTTGATTTTGAATTAATTTATTTTCAAAATACAATTTTCAGAATCCGATGCTATAAAATATTTGATTTCTTCGTTTCGTTTTAATATTAAGTCAATAATAAATTGGGTTGTTTTGTTTCCGCAGATTAGATGAATGACTTTTGGAGGACAACCTTTTAGCTGACTTATCTCATCGAAATCATTATCTTTTGTTAAAATAGAAAAGTTATTCGATTTTGCATAATTCCAGATATTGATATCATCAGCATGAATTCCATGTTCATCTGTTAAATGAATAGAACCAGGAAAATGAGCCTGTAGTTGTTTAGTTAGTGTGAAAGAAAGATTATTGTCTATAAGAATCCTCATGAAGTTTGAAGTAAACGAGTATGCTTTTCTGAATCAGCAGCATAACTAAGACATGCCTGAATATCATCTTTAGTCAATTCCGGGAAATCCTCCATAATTTGTTCAGTGGTCATGCCGGAAGCCAGATATCCAAGGACATCATAAACTGTGATGCGAGTGTCTTTTACGCAAGGCTTGCCACTCCGCCTGCCAGCTTGTATATTAATAAAGTCTCTATAGTTTGTATTCATACTTTAAAATTAATTATTTTATCGCAATCCTGATTGGTCCGGGTAAATAGTAGGAGAGTCACAGGGTCTCAAAAGTAGGGACGAGTTTTATACTTTCTCTCTCCATCACTTTGCTATATAAATAATTGATGATGCTTTATTCACATTCCTCAATGAAGCCATCCACGTCAACGCACCGGAAATAAACGCAAACACAGGACCGAAAAAACTATTGCCGCGATATTTTTCACTCAGCATGCTCACATAAAATGCATCGAGTGGCATTGAAATTTTATCTGCCATCTGAAATCCATGTTTTGTCAATAACTTTTCCATTGACAGAGGACTAAAATGCCAGAGATGTCTTGGTACATCATACGCTGCCCATTTGTCTCCGTATTGCTTTGCATCACGTGATGTGTGATTGGGGACGGCAATAATCAATACGCCATTCTTTTTTAACAACGATTTAAAATGTGACACATTTCCGGAGATATCCTGCACATGCTCCAGCACATGCCACAAAGTGATGACATCAAAACTATTTTCTTCCAGGTGCCCCAAATTTTCAAGTGGATGGATTTCCATTTCCAATTTTTCAGCAGCGACTTTGCGCGCATTTTCATCAGGTTCAAGGGCTACCACGTCCCAGTGATATTCCGACATATAATGTGCAAAATGACCTGTTCCTGCTCCCACATCGAGCAGCCTCCCGGTTTCAAGTTTGCTGGCGCGCGAAACCAAATCAAATTTCCTTTCCAGCATGTACCTTCTCGCGAGGTGGTATATTTTATTGGTCAGGCCCTGGCGTGTATCACTATGTGAGATATAATTTTGAGAAGCATAATACCGGCCCAGTATTTCCGCAGAAGGTTGCGGGGAGGTCACCTTGAGATGACAGGTAGTACATTCCCGGAGCATAAACCACTCACCTGAAATGCTATAATCCTTGATCTGGCCGGCATTCCTCCAGGTAGTTTCGCCACATGCAACACATTTGGTTTGGTTTAAGGCTCCACTTGCCGGATTTGTCTCCATAGGTGCAAATGTAGGATTAGGATTAGATTATCGTGTTTTTAGCCCGTTCCATACCCCTAAGATGTTTATTTTTGCCGCCTTATGTTAAAGACCAGGATCTCACCGAATACCATTTTTATTGGTGTTCTTACTTTATTCTGCCTTATCACGGCAGGCCGGACCGAAGCTCAGAACGGAACTTTGCGCGGACATTTATACGACCAGGCGACTGGTTCAGCCATTTCGTTCGCCAGTGTGGTGCTCGATGGAACCGATATCAGGACCGTTTCCGACCTGGATGGATTCTTCAATTTTCCGGATATTCCTGCGGCCACCTACCATATCACAGCCATGTTCATCAGCTATGATACATTGCATGATGTCGTGACAGTCGATCCCAACCAGGTAAAATATCTCAAGCTTTACCTGGCCGAAGGCAGCATAGAACTTCATGAAATCAATGTGAGCGCCAGCATCGAGCAGCGCCGGAATGAGGTAAATTTTTCAAAGATCACGTTGACTCCGAAACAAATTAAAGCCCTTCCTGCAGTAGGAGGAGAAGCTGATATAGCACAATACCTTCAGGTTCTGCCGGGTGTCATTTCTACAGGTGACCAGGGAGGACAGATATATATTCGTGGCGGTTCACCGGTGCAGACGAAAGTACTGCTGGACGGCATGACGATCTACAATCCGTTCCATAGCATCGGATTTTTTAGCGTTTTTGAAACCGAGGCAATCAAATCAGCAGAAGTGCTGACAGGAGGTTTTGGTGCTGAGTATGGGGGCAGAATTTCCGCCATCGTCGATCTGAAAACAAGAGAAGGTGATCGGTCGAGATA
>JBDUDG010000129.1:0-8223 GCA_040003045.1 Saprospiraceae bacterium
TTCAAGAACATTTGACCTGGAATCCGGAATTGAGACAAAGGACGTATTAACCACCTTTCACTATTTTCATCTCATCCCGTTACCTTGGCAGCATGCCCTTATTCCAAAACTCCGTCCAAAACACTTCCGCGCTACCTCACGGGCCATCTTTACCTACTCCTTTCAAAATCACACAGGTTGTCGTGACGGTGTAGGTTCTGTAAATCTTTCCGGTGTGGGCTAATGATCTCAATATATTCTGCTTTGGTTATATTTAGATATAGGCTTGAAACCATACCTTTAACTCACCCCATCAAAGCGGTGAAATGCCATTATATTTACGGGAATGAAAAAGGTGAATGCGATTGCCTCGGGATGAGGTAAGATGCCAGGCTCTCCCTGTTCATGGCGGATGAACTCTTAAAGGAAGGGATCTATGTGATTGGGTTTTACTATCCGGTGGTACCACAGGGCAAAGCGAAGGTCCGTGTGCAGATTTATGCAGGGCATGAGAGGGAACATTTGGAGAAGTGTGTGGAGGCGTTTGGGAGAGTGGGGAAGAGAGTGGGTACAGTTGGAAAATTTTGCTCAAAGAATATGAAACCAAAAATCAGAGGTAAATTAAAATACTAACTTGGTTAAAAAATGTAGGATAATTTTGTCTAAAGGCAAGTTCATCGAAGGACTAACCTTTAGCAAATTCAATGAATATTAACAATGTATAATTAGAAGATATATTATAAGTGATATCAACAAAAAAGGACATAATAGAGGTTTCAAATGAAACAATATCTGAAGTAGAAAATGGGTCTAGATATATGAACCATATTTTTACAAGGGTATCTGCTAAGGGTCTTACTATAACTAATGTGACCTTTAATTATTCAATTTTTGATGATTGTTATTTTAGAAATTGCACATTTGATAGTTGTAATTTTATTGGAAGTAAGTTTATAGCATCAAATTTTGAAGGTTCAAAATTTATAGGCTGTAATTTTGAATATAGTGTTTTCAGACATACCAATATCGAAGAAAATATATTGGACAATAATTGCCCTAGCCATGAAAATCTAAGATTTAAATTTGCCAGAAATTTAAGGTCAAATTTTCAATCAATTGGTAACACAGAAGGTGCTAATAAAGCAATATTAGTTGAATTGGAGTCGACAAAGTCATATCTATGTAAGGCCTGGCATTCCAATGAATCCTACTATAGAAAGAAATATCAAAATTGGGATAGAGGTTATAAATTTATTTCCTGGTTAAAATTTAGAGTTGGGGAATTGGTTTGGGGTAATGGAGAAAGTTTGTTAAAACTAGGAATAACAGTTTTAATGATTTTTTTGGCAATTTCACTTATTGAAGCTTTAAAGATTGAAAATGTCGACCAGGTTCATGGTACATGTTCTATTTGTAAAGGATTAGTCAGATCGCCGCAGATTTTTTTTAACATTGACCAACCTACTCATTATAGCAAACTATATATCAGTATTATTTATTTTATACGATTATTGTTTTTTAGTTTATTTATGGCAATTGTAATTAAAAGATTTAGCAAACGATGATAAAATATATTTATGCATTTGGTTCTATTTGCAGAGGGGAATTCGACGATTTTTCAGACATTGATATTCTTATAATTAGTGAAAATGGGGAAAATGATCTGATTAGTTTTAAAAAATACAGTGTCTATAAAGAAATTACCTTAGCTAAGTTGTGGGAAGAAGGAAATCCTTTTGCTTGGCATTTACATGCAGAATCCAAATTAATTTATACCTATAACGGAATGGATTTATTTAAGATTATGGGCATACCGAATAATTATATTAATATTCTAAATGATTTAAAAAATTTGACTGAAATATTTAATGAAGCTAAAGAATCATTATTGAATGACAGCCAATCCCAAGTTTTTGATTTGGCCATTATTTTTCTAGTTGTTAGAAACGTTGCATCTTGCTTTGATTTGGCCATATCTAGGACATATAATTTTTCAAGGGACTCTGCTTTAAGAATGCATAATGATGGATTAGAAATTAATCTAGAAATCTATCAAACCATAAAGAATTGTAGAATTTATTCTACGCGTGGTGAGGGAATAGAACCATCTTCAAAGGCCATAAACACTGCTATTGAGAGTTTGCCAAAAATTGAAAAGTGGATCAAGGAATTATCATTTAAAACAATAAATTATGAACCAATATAAATGTAGAATTGGGTTAGAACGAAGACTATTAAAGAAGATCAACCTTAAGGGTCCTAAATATAAACTACAGGGATTGTCATGGGGGGCAATAAATAATTGGGTTATGAGAAACGGGTTTAGTTCAGACATGGAAGTAATAAAGGAATTATATTTAATTGCTCAAAATCTCGTGGTCTTAGCTAATAGAAGCCAAGAAGTTGTAGACCCATCTACTACAGCCGACATTGAAGATATTCGCCACAGAATTGATCTGCTAGAAATTAGACAACTTTACAAGGATATAAATGTCATTTACCCATAAGAGAATTTAAGTATTTTAAATTTATTTGACATTGACAGCTATCAATAAATTAAATGCCAGCTTAAATATTTATTTCGAAATTGTGTGATATGATCAAATGCATATAATAAATTAAACGCATTTTTAATGGAACAATATGTAATTAAAGAAAGAAAGGTAAGATCTTTCGATGAATTATTACAAGTAATAAATGAAGATAAAATGCAATGTGGGCATGTTGTTTTCAGAGGGATATCTGATTGTAAAAAATATGATTTGACTCCAAATATAGGTAGGCTTGATTCTTCAATATTTCAGCGCCATCTTAATTTTGATACTTATGAAAGAGAAATGTTTAAAACGTTTAAATTAAGGTCTCATTCTTTAAATGAAATTAGGCCTGCTAATGACTGGGAATGGCTAGCAATAGCTCAGCATTCAGGTTTGTATACTAGATTATTGGATTGGACAACAAGCCCTTTGATTGCCTTATATTTTGCTACTAAACCGAAATTTGAAATTAGTGGGGCAATAATGTCCCCGAATTCAAATGGGTCAGCCATTATTGCCATGCATACTTGTAATAACATTAATATTTATGATAGTAGAACACCGAATCCTTTGAAATTTGAAGGTCACGGTATTTTTTATCCGCCATATTTACTTCGAAGAATATCTGGACAGTTTGGCTTGTTTTCTATTCAGTCTAATCCACTGATTCCTTTTGAAAGAGGGTTCCTAGATGGGTTTGAAAATTGGATTGAAAAAATATCTTTTGATTCAGAAGTTGCGAAAGATATCCAGAAAAAATTATTTTTTATGGGAATACGTCATGAGTCCATATTTCCTGATTTAGACGGTTTCGCTTTTGACTTAAAGGTGCATTTTCAATTTGCTCAAGTTCATAATTAATGGTATTTTTTTTCCGTCCTCCCAACCCCATCTTGCATAATCCCATCAAGCATCTTTGTTTTTCCATCAAAATTGAAAACCAAATCCAAAACCTACTTACATTCTAAAACTTGACTTCCTACCTAAGTCCCCAGTCCCCATTCCCCCCAAATCCCTATTTTACACCCCATAGCTACAATCTCACACGTATACCCACCCCATGTCCAAAGAACAAGAACGCGACGAACTCCACCGTACCATCTGGCAAATCGCTAATGATCTACGGGGAAATGTGGACGGCTGGGATTTCAAGACATATGTGCTGGGTATCCTGTTTTACCGGTTCGTCTCTGAAAACCTGACTTCCTTTATCAACAAGGAAGAGCGCCGTGCAGGTAATAAGAACTTTGACTACACTGCCATCTCTGATAAGGAAGCCAAATTAGGAAAGGCGGATACCATACAGGAAAAGGGATTTTTTATCCTGCCATCAGAATTGTTTGTCAATGTGGTACGGAAGGCCAGGCAAAATGAAAACCTCAATGAGACCTTACACAAAGTGTTTCATAATATCGAGAACTCGGCCAGGGGATATGACAGCGAGGATGACCTGAAGGGATTGTTTGATGATCTCGATGTCAACAGCAATAAACTAGGCGGGACCGTCCAGAAACGTAACGAACGGCTCGTCAAAATCCTCGAAGCCATCGGCAGCCTGCGATTAGGCGATTATCAGGACAACAAGATTGATGCATTTGGAGATGCTTACGAGTTTTTAATGTCCATGTATGCGAGCAGTGCAGGAAAATCCGGTGGTGAGTTTTTTACTCCGCAGGAAGTCTCGGAGTTGCTGGCCGAAATGACAGTGGTGGGAAAGAAGCAGATCAACAAAGTCTATGATCCTGCATGTGGCTCCGGTTCACTCTTACTGAAATTTGCAAAGGTGCTGGGCAAGGAAAATGTGCGCCAGGGGTTCTTTGGCCAGGAAGTGAATATCACTACCTATAATCTATGTCGCATCAATATGTTCCTGCACGATATCAACTATGAGAAATTCGATATCGCACACGGGGATACGCTCACAGAACCCAAGCACTGGGATGATGAACCCTTTGATGCGATCGTATCCAATCCGCCGTATTCGATCAGATGGGAAGGTGATGCCAATCCGCTGTTGATCAATGATCCAAGGTTTTCCCCTGCAGGTGTGTTGGCGCCTAAGTCTAAGGCCGACCTTGCCTTTACGATGCACATGCTGTCGTGGCTGTCGACCTCTGGTACGGCCGCTATTGTTCAATTCCCTGGTGTGCTTTACCGCGGTGGCGCGGAACAAAAGATCCGCAAGTATCTCGTGGACAATAATTACATCGACACCGTGATCCAGTTGCCTTCGGATTTGTTTTTCGGAACTACAATCGGCACATGTATCATCGTCCTGAAGAAAAGCAAGAAAGATAATGCCACCCTGTTTATCGATGCCTCTGCGGAATTTGTGCGCGGTGGTAACAAAAACAAACTCACAGAAGACAACCGCAAACGCATCCTGAATGCTTTTATCGCGAGGAAGGATGAAGATCATTTTTCCCGGCTGGTGCCCAATAGCGACATTGCTGACAATGATTACAACATCGGGGTAAGCAGCTATATCGAAATAGAAAACACAACTGAGGATGTAAATATTGAACATCTCAATGCCCGTATTGCCGAGATCGTGATTAAACAACAAAAGCTGCGGGAAGCCATTGATGAAATTGTCGCTGATTTAGAAGTAAGTAGGGTATGAGCAGGATAGAAAAACTGATCTCGACATTATGCCCAAATGGAGTTGAATGGACAACAATTGATAATGTTTGTAGCAATATAGTTTCTGGAGGTACTCCGGCAACCTCTAGATCTGAGTATTATGGTGGTGACATTCCTTGGTTAAGGACACAAGAAGTTGATTGGAAAGACATTACAGAAACAAGCATTAAAATTACTGATGAGGGTTTAAGGAATTCTTCAACTAAATGGATACCGGCAAATTGTGTAATAGTTGCAATGTATGGAGCAACAGCTGCTAAAGTGGCTATTAATAAAATTCCCCTGACCACAAATCAAGCTTGTTGCAATCTCGAAATAGATGAAGAAAAAGCACACTATAAGTTCATTTATTATTGGTTATGTAATGAATATAGAAATTTAAAGGCTTTGGGTGAAGGTTCTCAATCAAATATTAATGGGCAAAAAATAAAAAATTATGAAATCCCAATTCCACCTCTCCCTATCCAACATGAGATCGTCTCGATCCTCGACAAGTTCACCATACTGGAAGCGGAGCTGGAGGCAGAGCTGGAGGCGCGAAGGAAACAATATGAATTTTATCGCAATGAATTATTGAATTTTGAGGAGAAGGAGGTGGAGTGGCAGACTTTGGGGGAAGTTGCTAGTTATTCGAAAGATAGAATTAATACATCCTCGATAAATCGTACAAATTATGTTGGGGTAGATAATTTATTGCAAAACAGAAAGGGTAAAACAACATCAAATTATGTGCCTGAAAAAGGGAGTTTGATTGGATACCAAAAGAACGATATCCTGATTGGAAATATTCGACCTTATCTAAAGAAAATATGGAAGTCAACAAACAATGGTGGAACAAATGGGGATGTTCTTGTCGTTCGAATTAATCCATATCATAAAAATATATTGAACTCAGATTATTTATATTATCATTTGGCCTCGGATAACTTCTTTGAGTATAATATGCAATTTGCAAAAGGAGCTAAAATGCCTCGAGGGGATAAAAGTGCAATTCTAAAATTTACTGTTCCAATCCCAGCTTATGAAGAGCAAATGCGAGTGGTTGCAATATTGGAGAAATTCGATGCCCTTGTCAACGACATGTCTGTGGGTTTACCGGCAGAGATTGAGGCGCGTCGCAAGCAGTATGAATATTATCGAGGCAGATTGCTAACTTTCAAACCACTTAATAAGAATTAGAAGAATAAGCAGATGTACGATTTAGTTGCCCAAAACCCCGAAAGTACAGTCGTCGCGGAATATCAATCACCCTTCCGCAAGGAGGCCAACTTCCAAAGTGAAGCAGCACTGGAACAAGCATTTATTGTACAGCTCCAGACACAAGCGTATGATCTGCTTAAGATTACTTCAGAAACTGAGCTGATCACCAACCTGCGCACCCAACTGTCATCACTGAACAATTACACATTCTCCGATACTGAATGGGAGCAATTCTTCAAAAGTAAAATCGCCAATCAGAATAACGGTATCGAAGAAAAAACCACCATCATCCAGGAAGATCATATCCAGCTCCTGACTCGCGATGATGGCACTGTCAAAAATATCTATCTCCTCGATAAAAACAACATCCATAACAACCGGCTACAGGTATTTAATCAATATAGTACAGAGACTGGACAGCGTTCTAACCGATATGATGTCACGGTGCTGGTGAATGGTTTGCCACTAGTACACATTGAGCTCAAAAAGCGCGGAGTCGATATCAAGGAAGCCTTCAACCAGATCAATCGATACAATCGCGAATCGTTCTGGGCCGGAAGCGGGCTGTTTGATTACGTACAGCTCTTTGTCATTTCCAATGGCACCTACACCAAGTATTACAGCAATACCACTCGCTTTACACATATTAAAGAACAAGGCGACAGCACCATCAAAAAAGGAAAGCGTACCAGCAACAGTTTTGAATTTACATCATGGTGGGCCGACGCCAACAACCGGCCGATCACAGACCTGATGGATTTTGGCCACACCTTTTTCGCGAAGCATACGATACTTAATCTCCTGACAAAGTATTGTGTATTTACATCTGAGAAACTCCTGCTGGCGATGCGTCCGTATCAAATCGTCGCTACAGAGCGCATACTCGGTCGGATCAATGTATCCAATAATTACAAATCATTTGGTACGATCAGTGCCGGTGGATATATCTGGCATACCACCGGTAGTGGTAAAACTCTGACTTCATTTAAGACCGCGCTGTTAGCCAGTCAATTGCCTTTTATAGACAAAGTTTTGTTTGTAGTCGATCGAAAAGATCTCGACTATCAGACCATGAAGGAGTATGATAAATTCGAAAAAGGTGCGGCCAACAGCAACACGAATACCTCCGTTCTGAAAAATCAGCTTGAGGACCCGCAAGCAAATATTATCATCACGACTATCCAAAAGCTGTCTGTCCTCATTAAGAAAAACAAAAATCATCCTTCGTTTCAACAACACCTCGTCATCATATTTGATGAATGTCATCGCTCGCAGTTTGGCGACATGCACACTTCGATCACAAAAGCTTTTAAGAAGTATCATCTGTTTGGCTTCACCGGCACACCCATCTTCGCCTCCAATGCCAGCAGCAGTGGCAAATTCAATCTGCGGACCACCGAACAGGCTTTTGGTGACAAGTTGCATACCTATACGATTGTAGATGCCATCATGGATAAAAATGTCCTGCCGTTCCGGATTGATTATATCAGTACGATGAAGCAGCAGGAAAATATTGCAGACACCAGGGTGTGGGATATCGACCGCGAAAGAGCACTTGCCGCACCGGAGCGTATCAGCAATATAGTAGCCTACATCCGCGAGCACTTCGATCAAAAGACAAAGCGCAATAGTTACTATCAATTAAAGGACCGTCGCCTGGCCGGGTTCAATGCCATTTTTGCGGTGGCCTCGATTGATGTAGCCAGGCAATACTATGCGGAGTTTCAGCAACAGATGGCTGGCTTGCCAAGTGATAGGCAGTTGAAAGTCGCGACGATCTATAGCTTCAGCGTCAATGAACCGGATGATGAAGAAAATGGCGTCATCGATGATGAAAATCCGGAAGACACCATCAAACTTGATC
>JBDUDG010000130.1:0-8220 GCA_040003045.1 Saprospiraceae bacterium
ATCATGCCAGCCATGTCAATCTTCATCAATATATGATCATGCCGGATCATATACACGGGATTATAGAACTTAAAGGAAATAAGCCAAAACCTGAGGTGTTTATCGATCCTCTTTCAAGCGAAATTGCTTCGAGGCGGTATCAGAATCAGGGCAAAAACACGTTGTCGTCTATAGTTGGATCGTATAGATCATCAGTATCAAAACATGCGCACCGATTAGGTTTTGCTTTTGAATGGCAATTACGAAGTCATGATCATATCATTCGGAATGATGGCGAATATAATCGGATAACGAAATATATATTGGAAAATCCCCTGCACTGGGAAAAAGATGATTATCTGCGATTATTTGATGAAGTTGATTAAATCCGGCATGTGAGAATTCATTGTTAGGTCAAGGTGCTACAGAAACCCAAAACGAGCGAACAATACATTATTTAGCCATGAATTGCACGAATTCGCACTAATATAATTCGTGTTGATTCGTGTAATTAGTGGCTAAGATTGTCGCACTTTTTGAAATGAGAAAGGATCGACGATTTTACTTGTTTATAATTCCACCCTGAAAATGTTCACCAATTAAGTGTTCAGTCGTATTGCATGAGCAAATGAGACACTAATTGAAATGATCGCCACTAATTGTTTTTTCGTAAAAAATAGATTCTTTAATTGTTTTGATTTGAAATCCTGGATCTATTATCTCACCAATGTCACATCCCCTGTCATACTCTTCTCGCTCCCATCAGCCATTTGCAACTTCAGCGTAAATACAAATGTACCAGAAGGCATCTCCTGATGATGAAATTTACCATCCCAACCAAGCAAAACATTATTCGTTGGAATATTAAGCGCTTGAAATACATTATCTCCCCACCGATCAAAAATATTGAGTTCGATTATCGAAGAAATGGCTTCGTTAGCGTAGATGGTAAATTGATCATTATAGCCATCTCCATTCGGTGAAAATGTATTTGGGATATATATTTTTGGTGACGGGAAAGCAAGAATTTGCGTTTGCGCTGTAGCCACACATCCTCTGATATCAACGATCGTCACAGTAAGAACCTGACTGGCATCTGTATTAATAAAAGTAGAAAGACATGTATCGCATGCTACAACACCTGGTGGAGTCCATTGAACAGAGCTGATCTCAGTAAGAGGGACATTGATGTTGGCATGGATAGCCCCATTCTGATCACTGGTGACGTGTATATTTTCCGGCAGATTCGCCTGGAGATCTACACCTGCAAGAATTATAATGGTTGTATCTACAGCGCATCCATTTGCATCTGAGATATGCAAATCATAGCTGCCGGGTGCGAGATGATCAAACTGGCCTGTAGTATTATTTGCCATATTATTGATGGTATAAGCATAGGGAATAGCTCCGCCAGAAATATTCGTGACCTCGATCTCTCCATCCTCATCTCCAAGGCAATTTTCATTTCCTACAACCACCGTGATGGATCCCAATTCATCTTCATTAATCATCACGCTCGCACTATCAAATGAAGTACATCCCGTGTTAGAATTAGTCAACATCAAAACATATGTACCCATAGAATCAATAAGTACTACTGTTTGGGTTGAAATAATATTTCCTGTGATACTGGTCCATTGAAGAGTATAATTATTTCCTGTGCTTCCTGAAGCATCCAGTATCACATCCTGATGATTGCAATCCAATTGCTGATCAGCTCCTGCATTGGCGGTAGGTGTTTCAAGATCCTGGTCTACATAAACACTGTCAGTACTTTTGCACATGTTGCCGAAATCTATATTTAAATAATACCATCCAGAATCCCTCACAACACAGGACAATGAATCAGATGAAAACGTATTAGGACCTGTCCAATGATAAATACCAGTTGAGGAACTGATGCCAGTTAACGTCGTTTCTGTGGTAGTACAATTTAAAATGCCGCTTGTTCCGGCATCCATGGTCTGAATACACAGTGAACAAGCCATCGGTGGATCAACCGTGATCGAGGTTGTGCATGCCGGTTCGATTAAATCCTGAATGTCGAAGTGCAATGTCCCTCCACTGATTGGAAATGGACCGCACAATTTAGATGCTCCGTATACACCGCTTATGATGCCATTTGTAGACTGCCATGCCATACCTGCGGGCTGACCAGTGACCAAAACAGTGAATGTGAATACATCATCATTTGCATTATTTCCGGTACCATGGTCATTGCACAGGATATTGTTCACAACAGCTTGTATTTGATGAAAAGTAATAATCTGACTTTTCAGGTCACAACATCTTGTACTGCAATCAATGTCACTGATATTACCTCCTATTACAGGAATCGTTCCACCCGGGATAAGATAATTGTAAGCATAAACTGTAAATATTCCAGCTGTATCAGAGAACAAATTAAAGGTGCCGCCAGGTCTTACTTCCAGGATACTACCAGTGGTATCCGTAATGATGACAAATTGTCCATTTCCAATTCCGGAGGTGAATCCTGTATTAGAAATATGAGATAATTCATTCGTACAAAGTTTCTCAGGTGTTACAGTCAAAACGCCCGCATCAGTTCCATGAACAGTTATGGTTGTACACAAAGGCAAAGGCGGATCTGAAATATCAACACACGGATCATTCGATGCATCAATACAAAGTTCATACGTCCCGGGATTCGACCAGAGAATATTAAAATTTTCAGTAGTGGTCTGTCCTTTCAGCACACCATCAATAAACCAATGATAAATTCGTGCGCCATTCAAATTCTCAACAGTGTATGTTTCTGAATCACCTGCACATGGATCCGTATTACCATCCACTGGCATAGTCCATGGAGCAATATGTTCCTGGCCGCATACACCGATGATATCAATTGTCACTGTACAGTATGACCCAAGACAGCCATCCACCATGAAATAATAAATGGAACCGATACTGAGACCTGTCAGGTTTAGGATTTTTGCATTCGTATTGCAATCATTGACATCAGCATTGCAGGCGATGAGATGACTAAAGGTGCAATCAGAGTATATCGCCAGTTGATAGCCGATGAAACCTCCGACCCTGTGGCAATTAGTCGATGTAACCCGCAGTTTGAGATCTGTACACCAGGCCGTGAAAGCAAACCATGTGGGATTGTTAGTCTGGTTCATATTTCCACCACTGCAGATGGGTGATGGACCATCATTTGGATGTTGGAAGGCAGCCATCGAAAAAGTGTACCCATCCAGTTGATCGATAGTGCATAGTACTGGTGCAGTTGCACATTTGCACTCTGGTTGTGTACCATTGGTGCATTGCGAAAAGAGCACTGGTTTACAACAGATCAGGAACAGGATCAGAAAGAGGAAGAGACGGCGGAAGATTCGGTAAGATCGTTTCAATGTGTTCTGTTCGCAATGGTTGGGTTTTGGTGAGCCATTTCGAGTTGGTTAAGATAAGAAAAATACCGATTTGTAGCCAGTAGAGCGAATGTCAGCACAGACCGCGAACCAATCCTGGTAACATTCCATTAGGACAGTAATCTCTCCTTTGCCTCTCCAGTTTACCTAATTTGCGGACAGCAAGGGGCTTGATAAAAACTATACGCCCGACCTGTATGCAGACAAAAACAGAAAATCTATTTTGGCAATTTGACACGACATATTGGTTTCAACATTTGGATAGTTCAGACAAGGGATTGTCGCAGGTTTCTGCTGATAAATTGCTGGCAGCATTACCACAATCCAAAAGCAAATCTGGAATCACAAAAGATCTTATCCTTTTTGTAAGCCAATTCAAAAGTCCGTTGATGCTCCTGCTCATCGGTGCAGTCATCATCTCTGCATTTCTTGGTGATGACTCCGATGTTTTCATTATTCTTTTCATTGTTTTATCCAGTGGTTTGCTAAGTTTTTTTCAGGAAAGAAATGCCGGAAAAGTTGTCGAGAAATTACAGTCTATGATTTCCATAAAAGCCAATGTGCTTCGAGATGGAAAGCTTATAAAAATACCCTCAATACAAATTGTATCTGGTGATGTGATCATGCTGAATGCAGGCGATATGATCCCGGCTGATTCTCTCCTGATTGAAGCAAATGAATTGCTGGTCAATGAAGCCAGTTTAACCGGAGAATCTTATCCTACAAGAAAAAAAGAAGGTGTACTGGATAAACAAACCGTATTGGCCAAACGAACGAATTCTTTTTGGGAAGGAACCAGCGTCGTAAGTGGTCATGCAACAGCCTTGGTGATTCAAACCGGTGAACAGACTGTTTTTGGGCGCATTGCAAAAAGTGCATCAGGTAATGTGGAAACTACATTTGAAAAAGGGATCAAAGGTTTTGGTTTTTTCCTTGTAAAAATAACCTTGTTGCTGGCTTCATTTATTCTGGTTGTTAACTTATTGAACCACAAAGGCGTGATTGAATCCTCTCTCTTTGCATTGGCGTTAGCGGTTGGAATGTCACCTGAATTATTGCCTGCCATTACTACGATTGCGATGAGTGCAGGTGCGAAGCGATTGTTACAAAAAAATGTAATTGTAAAAAAACTAAACTCCATTCAAAACCTGGGTGAAATAACCTTATTGTGCACGGACAAAACAGGTACGATCACTGAAGGCGTCATTAAGGTGGCGGGCCTCGTCGATGGATTTGAAAACGAAAGTGAATTTGTCAAGCAACTTGCTTACTGGAATGCTTCACTTGAAACCGGATATTCCAATCCAATGGATGAAGCCTTAAAGGAAATTATACCTGTTACAAAAGTTGAAGTCAATAAAATCGGTGAAGTACCATATGATTTTAACAGAAAAAAACTGAGTATTGGAATCAGTACTGAAATAGAAAGCCTGTTGATTACCAAAGGAGCTTTTTCAGACATTCTGGGCATTTGTACAAAAATTAAATTAGCCAATGGAGATATTGGGGATATAGTCAAATTCAAAACGGATTTAGAAAATAAATTTGTAGAATTTGGTAAAAATGGGATCCGTGCCATTGGTATATGTTATAAAAACCTGGATCCGATCAATATCATCATCTCCAAAGATCTTGAAACAGAAATGATCTTTGCGGGCTTTGTCCTGATGAATGATCCGGTGAAAGCAGGCATCACAGAAACTATTAGTGAACTGCAAAAGCTCAAGGTAGATTTGAAAATAATTTCCGGCGACAATAAAAATGTATCTGAATCAATAGCCCGGACGATTGGAATTCAAAACCCCGTCATTGTGACAGGACACGAAATTTTTAATGCAAGCGATGAGGCATTACAGCAACTTGTAATAAATACGCATATTTTCACTGAAGTAGAACCGCAGCAGAAAGAGCGCATCATACTTGCACTCAAAAAATCCTTCACCGTGGCATACATTGGAGATGGCATCAATGATGTATCCGCTATCAATGCAGCTGATGTAGGAATCTCAGTGGAAAATGCAGTTGACGTTGCACGGGAAGCAGCAGATTTTGTACTGATGGAAAAAGATTTAATGGTATTGGTTGAGGGAATAAAAGAAGGAAGAAGAACATTTGCTAACACACTGAAATATCTTTACATCAGCACTGGCTCGACATTTGGCAACATGTGTAGTGTAGCTGCTGCATCCCTGGTATTGCCGTTTTTGCCAATGCTCCCAAAACAAATATTACTGACCAATTTTCTCACTGATCTTCCTTTCCTCGCTGTTACAACTGATAATGTGGATAAACAGCAATTAGAAAGTCCGGGTAAGTGGAACCTGAAATTGATCAGAAAC
The DNA here is from genome assembly GCA_040003045.1 of Saprospiraceae bacterium. Classification (GTDB taxonomy): domain Bacteria; phylum Bacteroidota; class Bacteroidia; order Chitinophagales; family Saprospiraceae; genus Opimibacter. The sequence goes on from JBDUDG010000130.1 coordinate 5,714, forward strand.
TATATGGTGGTCTTTGGAATTCACAGTTCCTTGTTCGACCTGATCACATTCTTGACGCTTTATTTTATTTTGAAAGTAAGAGTTTCCCAATTTCAAACCGGCTGGTTCATCGAGTCGGTCCTTTCAGAGCTCTTCATTGTTTTCATCATTCGCACGCATCAGAATTTTTTCAAAAGCAGACCAGGTAAATATCTTTTTATCTTCAGCATCATAGCCTTGATACTTACCATTGGACTTCCTTATGTGTCTTTTGCAAATGCCATTGGTTTGACTCCATTGCCGTTCTTTATTCTTGGACCCATGCTACTGATTGTTGCCGGATACATTCTAACTGCTGACTTGTTGAAGGTTTGGTTTTTCAGAAAATATAGTGACGCTTGAGGTCAATGTGTCTCAATAACTCACCGCAGCACCAGGTGGAGGAGAAACCTGCCAGCCAAAACTTGTTCCGTTAGTCCAAATGCGGAATTTGGACTCGACGTCGTGGTCCCTATGCCTACCTGCGACTGTGATCCCTTGTGCTTTCATTTCGTGAAGTTGCGAATGCGAAACCCAAAGAGTTTTCAGCATCCCCGGGGTTTCACTTCAAAGAAATAACGCTTGCGAATTTTTCTTTGAAGGAACACAAGCGATGTGCTGAGCGGCTTCGAAGTAGGAGAGAAATTGCCATTTGCAATTTCGAAGGGGTAATGAAATCGTTATCACGGATGTGAAACATTATGCAATTGTGGATGAGAAGTCGGCGGTGGATTCAGTGATTATGGAGAGGGTGGGGCGGTGCTAACAGTCAAATATTTTCCACTAAGAAGGTTGATTCTGCAAATATTTTCCAGGTTAAGGTTGATTTGGGAGGATTTTGTCAAATAATTTCCGGTAAGAAGGCGATTTATGCAAATATTTGGTTTACAGGTAGTGTATCATTTGAATGCCACAAGGTGAATGAACATTTCCAAAGGCAACTGAGATTATAAAATTGGGATCAATCTTAGTTATGCTAAGATTCGTAATTAGGATTTGAATAGATCCTCTCTTGCAGATAAAAAAGGTCGGTATCAAGAGGACGCAGATTTTTTAAGTAAGGTCATGACCAATTTTTGATGATTTTTGGTTGCGAATATTGAGTCTGGCATCTAAAATCCGGCATCTAAAATCTAAAATCTCCCGGGGTATCATGAGATTTCCTGAATACTCCCTGAACATTTTTCTCACATCAGGCTTTTTAGTATAGATCATTTTCCTATATTACTATCCTTAAATGATGTCTAATCTAAAAACCTCCTTATGAAACCTACATTACCCGCATTAATTACCTCCCTACTTGTATTCTTTACCCTCCATATCGGAGGGCTGAAAGCTAATCCTGAATTCGCTATCGGGTCCGTATCTGTTGAATGTTCAGATCAGGCAAGCGACCTATCGACCCCTACGAATTATTATTGCAATCCACCCGATTGGACATATACCTACAATATCGGCCCGAACTCCTGCACCTGGCAGTGGTGTGGCATGCCCGGGGCAAATGGGTATATCGTTCAATGGCGATATCCAAATGGATCATGGTATAATCTTCCGGGTGTCTGCTACCAGACCTGGATCAATCTGACCAACCTGCAATCGTGCACTTCTTATGAATGGCGAGTTCAATGCAATTGTTCCGGATCCTATAGCTCATGGTGCTATCCATGCCCGTTTAATACGACATGTTATGATTGTCAATATCCGGCATGGCAGTCATGCAATAACATCACAGATAATTCTGCCACCTGGAAATGGGCTGCTTGCGAAGGGGCGGACTACTATTGGATCCAGTGGTGCTATCAGGGGGGATCATGGAATGACTATGGCAGCTGTTACGGAACCTGGGTAAATGTCAACAACCTGCAATCCTGTACATCATATCAGTGGAGGGTAAAAAGTCATTGTTATTCCGGATGGAGCAACTGGTGCACTCCCTATTCGTTCACTACCTATTGCAATAATTGTCCTGCACCTTATGGGCCTTTTACTAAGGACGTAGGTATTACGCAGGCCACACTCAAGTGGTCACCGGTTTCCGGGGCGGTAAGCTATTCAGTCCAAATAAAGGATAATTACGGTACATGGTATGACTTGTCTGGCAGCCCTACGAACGGCGTTTGGATTATTGCGTACAATCTTCAGCCATGCAAGACCTATCAATGGCGCGTGAAGACCAATTGCGGTTATTATAACTCATATAGTTACTGGTCGCAACCGATATCTTTTACCACCTCATGCGGAACAGGATGTTATGCACCTGAGTGGGTGTATACGAATGGCATTACCGGATCATCTGCAGCGCTACATTGGGGCACAGTGGACGGAGCAGATGGTTATGTCGTCGAATGGCGACCTACCGGAGGAACCTGGAATCAGGTACAGGCCGGTAATTCTACCGTACTTGAACTCAACGGATTGAGTGGTAATTCTACTTACGAATGGCATGTGAAGAGTCATTGTTACAGCGGAAATTATAGTGGCTGGTCATC
>JBDUDG010000005.1:0-26527 GCA_040003045.1 Saprospiraceae bacterium
TCCCGATCATCCTGCATCTGTTCTATTTCAGGAGATATAAGAAGGTGTATTTCAGTAGCTTACGATTTCTACGTGAAGTAAAAGAAGAGACCTCTGCCCGTAATCGATTGCGGAATCTGCTCATACTTCTTTCCAGGATATTGGCTTTTGCATTTATGATCCTGGCTTTTGCTCAGCCCTTCATTCCTATCAATGCTGTCCAGAAAGCCGGTATCAGGGATGTCAGCATTTTCGTAGACAATTCATATTCAATGCAATCCTTTGGACAGGATCTTTCGCTTTTTGACAGGGCAAGGCTCAAAGCAAAAGAGATCATCATGGGCTACGGACAGGAGGATCACTTCCAGATCCTCGGTCATGAACTTTCACCTTCCCAAAACCAATGGATTAGCCGCGAGGAAGCCCTATTGCGTTTGGAAGAAATGGAATTCACACCTGAAGTAAAGCCTCTTTCTGTTATTTCAGGAAGACAAAAGCAGTCTTTCGGCAGAGAAGATGGTGATCCGGTTTCATGGATCATATCCGATTTTCAAAAATCAATCACTGATTTCTCGCCTTCAGATTCACTTCATCCTGTCAATCTTCTCCCACTGAAAAGCGTGCAGGAAAAAAATATAGCTATCGACAGCGCTTGGTTTGATTCACCACTTCAAACACTCAATCAGACTGCTGCGCTATTATTTTCAATACATAATTATACTTCAGAAGAAGCCGATAATATTCGTGTGTCAGTTTCGCTCGACGGCCAGGAAAGACCAGAGGGTACAGTGAATGTGGCCGGTAACAAAGTGAAAATCGATACCACGAATATTACAGTACTTGCGACTGGATGGCACGAGTTGGCCATTCGCATCAGTGATTTTCCTGTCACCTTTGATGATGTGTTTTATCTCACCTTTTATGTCGAGCAGAATTTAAAAATATTGTCTATCAATGATCGCACACAAAATGCCTCTGTTGCTGCTGTCTTTGAAAGTCAGAAAAGTTTTTTGCTGGACCAGGCAACAGCCAATAGCCTTGAATACAGTTCTCTAACGACATATGATCTGATCATCCTCAATGAACTGCCATCAATTTCTTCAGGACTGGTGTCTGTTCTGAGGAAATATGTGGAAGAAGGCGGAAAGGTTTTATTCTTTCCTTCGGCAAATGGTGATGTCGTGCAATACAATGCCCTGATGAGTGCTATGGGAGCGGGCAAATTGCAGCCCTTTGCGATGCAGGAAAGACAAGTGGGTAAAATCAATACAGAAGCGTTCATCTATCATGACGTGTTCAACAAGACGCATTCTAATATGCGATTGCCGAAAGTGACCGGCTCGTTTCTGATGGAAGGTACAGGAAGCAGGGGCCAGTCTTTATTGTCCTTCAGGGATGGCGGTGACCTGATCACCTTTTATACTCCGGGTAAAGGTGCGTTTTGCGTTGTGACATCGCCATTAGATCAGAAAATAAATGATCTCTCGCTGGAACCCGAAGTATTCGTTCCATTGCTCTATAAAATGGCTGTGTTTTCCTCAGATGATCGAATTCTCGCTTATACAATAGGTCGCGATCAGCTTATCCCGCTGGACAAATCAAAAGTGGAGATCGATAAAGACCTTACGATTTCAGGTCCATCACAGTTTATTCCGGGCATCTCAGCATTGGGAAATAAAGTTCTTCTGGATGTTCAGGGGCAGGTTAAGGAAGCGGGTTTTTACAAAGTTACGCAGGCAGATCAGCTTGTAGCATCTATCGGCTTCAATTATGATCGTCGCGAATCTGATCTTTCCCTGACCAATATGGATGATCTTGCAAAAAATAAAATGGTGAAGGTGTGGTCCGATGATGAGAAAACTGATTTCACGCAATTGATAGCAGACACAAGACAAGGCCGCCAGTTTTGGAAATGGTGCATTATTTTATCCTTGTTTTTTATTGCGTGTGAGATAGCCTTAATACGATTGTGGAAAGGATAAGCGTGAGATGGGAGACGTGAGACGTGAGACGTGATATGTGAGATGTGAGATGTGAGATGTGAGATGGGAAAAAACTTGAATCGTCAATCGTCAATAAAAAATTCCATAAGTCGGGGCGTTTTGCAATTGCCCAACTTATGGAAAATTGAAATTAATTCGTGCTAATTCGTGTAATTCGCGGCTAAAATGAAAATCGTGAGATGTGAGATCTGAGATGAAAATATTGATCATGAAAATCACTATCTATTTGCTAAACATTCGCCTCCCGCGACAGGGTTCATTAGTTGCCCCGTGCTTTAGCTCGGGGGTTAAATGAACAGCACAATTTTAGCTTAAGCCAGGAGCTGGAACTTATAAGGATGAGATGTAAAATGTGAGATGGGAAAAAACTTGAATCGTCAATCGTCAATGAAAAATTCCATAATTCGGGGCGTTTTGCAACCGCCCAACTTATGTATCAAATTAGCGTGAATTAGCGAAATTAGCGGCTGAAAAAAAAGTACCATCGAAACAAATTTGCTTCAATTAGCAGCAAAATGAAAATATTAATCAAAAAAGCAACCATCATCAATCACGGAAAGGACCCGGTGAAAAGGGATATCCTGATTGAAAACGGAGTAATTACCAATATTGCAAGGTCCATCACTGATGATAAAGCGAAAATCGTTTCTTCCGATGATCTGCATGTATCACCAGGATGGATTGACATCGGAGCACAGCCCGGTCAACCCGGATACGAATACCGCGAAACATTTCTTTCCCTTGGGAATGCTGCAAGAGCAGGTGGCTATACTGCCCTGGCTACATTTCCACGCAGCAATCCACCAATTCAAAGCAGAATCGAAATAGAATATATTCAGCAACTGAATGACTCCCTTCCGGTAAAAATTTATCCGGTGGGTGCGATCTCTCAGAAACTTGAAGGAAAAGATCTGACGGAAATGATGGACATGGTTTCGGTTGGAGCCATTGCCTTCAGTGATGGTCGCAAATCCTCTGTCGACACCAGTTTGTTGACAAGGGCACTTGAGTATGTGATCCCGCTGGGTGTGTTGATCATTGATTTTCCACTGGACAGAAGTTTTACCACAGAAGGACAGATGCATGAAGGAAAAGTAAGTGCTTCAATGGGTCTCACTGGAATTCCATCCGTAGCAGAAGACATCATTGTACAACGTGATTTACAATTACTGGCTTACACCAAGTCAAAGCTGCATTTGCATGCTGTATCCTCTTCTTCTGCTTTGCCATTCATTCTAAAAGCGAAAACAGAACATCTGAATATATCCTGTGATGTTCCTGCTATGCATTTAATCCTGGAAGACAAACATGTTGGAGACTTTGACAGCAATCGCAAAGTATTGCCACCTTACAGAACCTCAAAGGACAGGAAAGCTTTGATCAAAGGTTTGAAAGATGGCATTATTGATCACATTTCTTCCATTCATACTCCGCTGGAAATAGAAGCGAAGGACTGCGAATTTACGTATGCCTCTTTTGGTTCAATAGGATTGGAAACTGCATTTGCTGCTGCGCATACAGTGTTGAAAGAAATGATGCCTGTCACTGATATTGTAGATAAATTCTGTTTTGGTCCTGCGCGGATCCTTGGTCTGCCTATTCCTGCGATTGAAAAAGGAGCTTTGGCAAATCTCACTTTGTTTGATCCCGGAAAAGAATGGACCTATCATGGTAGCTCACATTCACTTTCGAAGAATGATGCTTTGGCAGGTGCTTCATTCACCGGGAAAGTGATTGGCACCTTTTCTAAGGGACGTCTCTTGATTAATTGATATATTTGAATCCTTACTCAACCACTTTAAATCAAAACGAAACATGTCTACAACACTTAAATGGGGATTGATCACCGGTATGGTGTATATCATATTTTCTCTCGGTTCCAATATGATGGGCGTTCAGTCCAGCGGCAGTAAAATGCTTGGATTTGGAATGGGTGCACTGATCCTGGTGGCCACTTTTTTTCCAATTTACATGGGCGTAAAGGAGGCAAGAGACTCAGATCTCGGAGGATATCTCACACTTGGACAGGGTTTTTTGATTGGATTCAAAATCGCGCTGATCGCAGGGGTTATTTCTGCCGTATTTACACTCATCTATACAAAAATCATTGATCCTGATTTCGTGGACCGGATGATGGCTGCCACTGAAGAACAGTGGGATAAAATGGGTATGCCTGAAGAGAATAGGGATACTGCCCGCAAATGGGCCGGCTATTTTATGAATCCTTATATTTTAGGTGTATTCTCTTTGCTCAGCGCCTTATTCTGGGGCCTTATTAAAGGCGTTGTAGCTGGTGCTATTTTAAAGAAAGAAGCACCTCCTACAGCAATTCCTGTATCCTGATCAATATGCTGCAAAAAGGTATCGCATTATCCTTAGTCATTCCTTTATTCGACGAAAGAGATTCGTTGCCTGAACTTATGGCTTGGATTGAGAGAGTGCTTACCACCCACTCCATCGGTCCTGCTGAAGTCATCTTTGTTGATGATGGAAGTAATGATGATTCATGGGCTGTCATCACAGAACTTCAAAAGAAATATCCTGAAATAAAAGCAATCCGTTTCCGCCGTAACTATGGTAAATCGGCTGCATTGCAAAAAGGCTTCGAAGCCGCAAGTGGAGAAGTTGTTATTACAATGGATGCGGATTTGCAGGATTCACCCGAAGAAATTCCCGAACTGATGCGAATGATCCGTGAGGATCAATATGATCTAGTCAGCGGCTGGAAGAAAAACAGAAAGGATCCTATTAGCAAACGATGGCCATCAAAATTCTTCAATGCAGTAACTCGTCGAGCGAGTGGCATCAAACTTCATGATTTTAATTGCGGTCTCAAAGCGTATAAAAATGAAGTCATCAAAAACATCGAAGTTTATGGTGAAATGCATCGCTATATTCCTGTAATGGCTAAATGGTCAGGCTTTGCAAATATTGGTGAAAAAGTTGTGCAGCACCAGGCACGAAAATTTGGGAAAAGTAAATTCGGATGGCAAAGGATGATCACTGGTTTCCTGGACATCATGACAATCTTTTTTGTTGGAAAATTTGGAAAGCGACCAATGCATTTTTTTGGTACTCTTGGCATTCTGTTTTTTTTAGTTGGATTTGGAATCCTTGCTTATCTGAGTATTTTAAAATTGGGAAATAATATATTTAAAATTTCAGAGCGACCTGTATTTTTCTTTGGGATACTCACGCTGATCATTGGAGCTCAATTATTTCTGACTGGATTTCTTGCAGAAATGATTAGCCGGAATGGAGTCAGCCGTAACAAGTATAGGATCTCGAATACGATCGGAATTGATGCGGAGAAATTGGGTGAGTGAAAATGATTACGGCAAGAATTTTCCAAAAGTAGTTTCGGCTACGCTCAATCAACCGCCGTTTCGCTTCGACTTCGCTCAGCGACCGGCAAGAATTTTCCAAAAGTGATTTCGACTACGCTCAATCAATGAAGAAGGGGTGCAGGGTTTCGTTTCGACTATCGCTCAATCGTTGAGGAAGGGGTGCAGGGTTTCGTTTCGACTATCGCTCAACGACCCCCTTAGATTTTTACCAGAAGATTTCGGCTATCGCTCAATCATTGACAAAGATTTCAACATATAGGAATTTGTATCGATTTATTTTCTTCAATAAGGGATGTCGGAAAAATATTCTTCCAATAAAGAAGATAAATCTCACTCAACTGATAGGCCTCCCTCAAATGTTGAGCGGAGCCGAAACATTCATTGAATATCTTAAGTGGTCGTTGAGCGATAGTCGAAACGAACACCCCCGATAAGGTCAATCAATGCCGAAACGAACACCCCCGATAAGCTCAATCAATACAGAAACGAACACCCACGATAAGTTCAATCAATGCCGAAACGAAAACCTCCGATAAGGTCAATCAATACAGAAACGAACACCCACGATAAGTTCAATCAATACCGAAACGAACACCCCTGATAAGGTCAATCAATACCGAAACGAACACCCCCGATAAGGTCAATCAATACAGAAACGAACACCCCCGATAAGGTCAATTAAAACCGAAACGAACACCTCCGATAAGCTTTATCTTCCTAATACGCAATCCCCATCTTTCTAAATATGTAGCTCATCAGCCATGCTGGCCCGATCAATAGAAACTGTATATCCTGCGTGAAGGATGGTTTTTTTCCTTCGATCTTATGTCCGATGAACTGTCCTATCCATGCTGCAATAAAAATAATGAATCCCCAAAGTGCAAGTCTGCCAGCATTGTAGTCACTCCATTCATACAATTCTGTGATGCCCGCAAGCATCAGAACACCTATCACGGCAAATCCCGCAAACATGATCGCGGACAACCTGGCATAATAAATGAGTGCAAGGATCAAAACCACCATCGCCCAACTGGTGAGAAAAGTACGCGTCATAAAAAAAGGAATCGAAAAAAGCATGATGAACAGGCTGAACATGATCAAAGGAACGCATACCCAATGGATCAGCTTATTCGTGAGGTTCATGTGACTTTCTCCGTATTCGCTGAGAAGTATGTCGAGTTGCTTCATGTGTAGGTATTATGCCTGAAAAATAGGGATTTTATTTGGACGGAGGCAAGCGTTAATAATCAGTATTTCGGCAATTTCTGGTAAGTTAAAACTTACACCTATTTTTGCTCACTGATGATCAAGATAATCGAATGTCCGCGGGATGCCATGCAGGGGCTTCATCAATTTGTTCCTACTGAATTGAAAGCAAAGTATATCAATTCTTTGCTACAGGTGGGATTTAATACGATTGATTTTGGATCATTTGTTTCTCCGAAAGCGATCCCACAGATGAGCGACACCGCAGAAGTTCTCAAGATGCTGGATCTCTCAGGAACAGCTTCAAAACTACTTGCCATTGTGGCTAATCAGCGGGGAGCAAGTGATGCGGCTCAGTTTGATGAGATCTCTTATCTCGGCTATCCATTTTCTGTGTCCGAAACATTCCAGTTGAGGAATACGAATGCAACTATTGAAGAATCATTGCATCGCGTTGCTGAGATCCAGGAGATATGCCAGGCCAACAATAAAATGCTCGTCGTCTATCTCTCTATGGGTTTTGGAAATCCCTATGGTGATCCATGGAATGTAGAGATTGTACAACACTGGGTGGATCATCTTGCAGAGATGGGTATCAAAATACTTGCACTCTCTGATACTATTGGAGTTTCCAATCCTGAAAATATCAGTTACTTATTTTCAAATCTTATTCCCCCCTACCCTGATGTTGAGTTTGGGGCACATCTCCATACGCAGCCACATAACTGGAGAGAAAAAATTGAAGCCGCTTACCGAAGTGGATGTAGACGCTTTGATGCAGCGATGAAAGGATATGGAGGATGCCCGATGGCAAAAGATGAACTGACAGGCAATATGCCCACAGAACATTTACTCTCTTACTTTGATGACGAGAAGCTGAATATCGGAATGAATCGCGATGCGTTTATACATTCCATGGCTCTTGTAGGTGAAGTTTTTAACGGTCGCGAATGATCGGTTCGTCATTGTCATCCTGTGTGGCAGGATTGAGTGCCATGTAGGCCATTACCAGGCCACCGCCAACCATGAAAATCCGAATGATGATGCCTTGTGGAGATCCAGTCCGATCGATCCACGCCAGGTAACTGAAATTACCACCTATCAGAATTAACGTCGTTGAAATAAAGCCTGTTACGAACAATAAAAATCCAATAATTAAGAAGATAAGACGAATAGGTTTCATGGGGTAATGTTAAGGAAAAGTATTTACGATTTTGGATTTACGATTAAAATAAAGACTTGATGTTCGCGTGTCTCCGACCGCGAACTTACCGGTCAACACTGTTCGCGGTCGGAGACACGCGAACGTCGGCACCTCACATCTAAGTTCTTCCGCTTATAATTTCCCCCACCGTCTTTCCTTCTATCCTGCTGTCAATCCATGCGATGATATCCAGGTGATGAAAGGTCCTGCCCTCAAATGGATTTTTTTCGAGACGTATGATTTCCTTTCGAAGGACCTGGAGATTATGATTGAGCTCCTGTTTTTTAACATTGAGATTATTTCTGAAGAAATTAAATAAAGTGCGCTGGACTTCATTTAGGTCACGCATCTTGCTGAAGAAACGACCGACGCTTCCTACAAGATGTTCCAGCAAATTGTAATGACCCAATTCGAAGTGTGCCATCAACTGCATCAGCCGTGCATAACATTGAATATCCGTACGCAAATGTCCTGCAGCCCGAAGGTTTAATATTTTATTCAGATATTCTATACTTTGTTCAGGAGCACCGGAACCAAGATAAAGCCATGCAGTCTTGTAATTGAATACCATGATCCGATGCACATCAATAAATCGTCCATATCGTTTCACAAGCCGATTGATTTCGGGAACAAGGGCAAGTCCTTCAACAAAAGAACCTTCCAAAAAATGTCGATTGATCTTTGCAGTATAGAGATAAAGAAAGCTGATGATCTGTCCCGTCATGTCAAAATATCCTTCATGTGAAATTGTAAATGCCTCAAATTTTTTCAGCACATCGATATACCGTTTATAATCCCGCATGCTGTACAATGAAGTGAGCTCATATGACAAACCTCTCATGTACAATACAGGATCTTCAATCATTTGCGCTGGATGCTGATCAAATACTTCTACCCAGGCTTTTGCATGCTTGTAGCAATTTTCAAAATCAAGCAGGATATAGTAGAACCACATATAGCTCTGTTGCAAATAGATCTCTTCGATAACAGACAGATATGATATACGTACTTTTCGCAATTCGGAGTGGAAATATTCATTGACCGAAAAATGATCCTTCTGATCACGCACATGCCCTGTCTCAATGTACCAACCGTGAATTTTTATTTTCAAATTGGAAAGTAGCACGAGGTTCGAAACGCGGGACTCTTGTTTTTCTGCTTCAATGAGGAGTGTCTGCACTTTGCCCTCCTTTTTCCGGCTGCGAGTGATGTGCCTCTCTTCAATAAACTTTTGGAATTCGATGATCTCCAGTAATAACAAATCATGACCTCCCTCAGGCATCATTTCCTTGACGCGGTCCAGTAATTTGAATGCCTGCAGATAAAGACCTTTGCTGTAGAGGATATGAGCAAAATCTATTTGCTCCCTGACTTTAATAGATTCGATATTCTCATGGATCAGTCGCAGACTTTTCAATACCTGGGTGTAGAGGTGTCTTTTAATATTGACGAATTGCGATTTCGGCATCGCTCCAAGTTTATCCAGCAGGACTACTTCGTCATAGTCCTCCATTTTATCCAGGAGATCGAAAAGTCGCACATATAGCACGTCTTCATTGCTCTGCAGACGTTGTACATAAAGGCGGAAATTCCTTTTTTCAGCCTTCGTCAGGGACTTGATAATGGTAAAAAGCTGTTCGGAATGGGCTATGGGCATAACAATTTACTATAACGCAAAGTACACTATTTCAGTATTTTATGCAAAAATAATGAATTTTAGCAGTAACGTAAATCACTATTATTGTTTTGCGGGCAATGTGTTTCTTCGGTTAGCTTCGCACCATATATTTATAAAATCATTATTTATTATACCCTAATCCAAAAACAGTTCCTCTATGGCTAAGCTCAAATTTGAATACATCTGGCTCGACGGTTACAAACCCGAAGCAAATATCAGGAGTAAAACCAAAGTCATCGATATGGACAATTTCAATGGCGATGTGAAGCGGCTTCCTGAATGGTCATTTGACGGCAGCAGCACAATGCAGGCTAACGGGCATTCATCTGATTGTCTATTAGTTCCTGTTGCTTGTTATCCTGACCCGCAGCGCAAGAATGGATGGCTGGTCGTTTCGGAAGTTTTTAATCCTGACGGAACTCCCCACCCAACAAATATGAGATGCCTGATCCCAAATGATACAGATGATTATTGGTTCGGCTATGAGCAGGAATATGTCCTGGAGAAAGATGGATTGCCGCTTGGATTTCCTTCTAATGGATATCCTGCACCACAGGGTCCATACTACTGCGCAGTCGGTTACAAAAATGTGGCGGGCCGTGATATGGTGGAAGAACATCTGGATGCTTGTCTTGATGCAGGTCTTGGTATTACAGGTATCAATGCAGAAGTTCTTTTAGGTCAGTGGGAGTTTCAAATTTTTGCAAAAGGTGGAAAGAAAGCTGCCGATGAATTGATCATCTGCCGCTTTTTATTATATAGAATTTCAGAGAAATTTGGCGTGAAAGTTAATATCCATCCTAAACCGGTTTTAGGTGATTGGAATGGTTCAGGTATGCACGTTAATTTTTCGAATGGAGAAATGCGTGAAGAAGGTGGAAAAGATTTATTTGATGCGATCTGCGAAAGTTTCCGCACTGTTCATAAAGAACACATCGAAGTATATGGATCAGACAATCATCTTCGTCTGACAGGTAAACATGAAACTCAATCCATGCATACCTTCAGTTATGGCGTTAGTGATCGTGGAGCATCCATCCGCATTCCGGTCTATACTGTGATGCATGACTGGAAAGGATATCTTGAAGACAGAAGGCCTGCCTCAAATGCAGATCCATACAAGGTAGCTTCACGAATCATCAAGACGATCCGTGGCGTAGAAGTGATGGCATAAGGAGAAATTATTCCTTTAAAGAAGAGACGCGATTTATCGCGTCTCTTCTTTATTAAAAAAATTCTTTCTATAATTCGATACTCATATTTTTATTGCCGGAGACCAAGTGTATGCTGGTAATTCTATTCACAACCTCCCGACGCATGCTTTTTAGCAATTGCAGTCAGGTGAGCGCCAGGCTTGACGTGAATAAAGGCAACATTTACATTTCCAAGACTGAGGGGCACAGTAACAGCATGAGGATTGTTGATGATGACGGCATCAGATGCACCAGGGACACAATTGCATGACCACACAGATGGTGTATTCCAATTGCCGGAAGCAATAGATTGAATGAGTCTTGGCTTGATGATGACAGTATAATCTTCTATTTGTCCGACGCCTTCACCTACAGTACCCGTCAGAAGACATGCAGTTGGATCAGGGGCGGCAGGATGATCAGTAACTACTCTCAATCGCAATGGTGTACAAAAACTAACAGAAGATCAAGGCATCACTACATTCCCGGTAAGCGTCCCACCATCACCGGACAAAATGAGTTCTCCGTGCAGGTTGAATACATCATTGCTGTTATAATCAATATAAACTTTAATATGCTGGTAGTTTTGATACGAACCGGTAACACTCACAACCATATTATCCCCTACATGAACAGTGACTTGCTGATTGCATGTTCGATCAATGTAAAAGGTGCCATCTGGTTGGTTGCATTTGAATTAATTCCTCCCGTCACATATTTTGGAACACTGCTGCCATTGATTCGATTTATGCCTTTGGTCGTGCCACATGCTGGTGATCGTTTCGCAAGCAGTAAAAAAATCTGTACAACTGCTCCACCATAGGGGGGGCCATTTTTTTGTATGCATTATTTACTGAAGTAATCATGGCCTGTATTTGGTTGTCCGTTGGATTGAATGGTGAACCGATAGCGCCTCTGGTATGGATGACATGTACCACAACAGAAAGAGTATCAACAGCTGGTGGTAAATCCAATACATCCCAATCGGAAGTGGAATACATATATTCAGCCTGGTTGAAGAAAAGAATCGAACAAATAAAAAAAATAATCAAGAAGATGGGACCGAAAATTTTAGACTTAATGGCGTGGCAAAGGACCATACTAATAACGATAAGGAATAAGAAAGTTAAAGATAAAAAGCGATAACATTCTTATGTCTTCCCTGTTCAAAAGGAATAATAATCTCGTTATTCAAGGGTAATCTTTATTTTGCGCTTATGCTTCAGGACCAGTTGCTTTTAATTATAGTATTGTTGATGGTAGTATCCCTATTGTCAATTGCCAGTGAAAAGCTGCGAATTCCGTATCCTATTTTCCTTGTAATCTGTGGATTGATCATAAGTTTGATTCCAAATGTGCTGGATATTACTCTGAAACCGGATTTCATCTTCCTGATCTTCCTGCCTCCTTTATTATTTTCAGCTGCGTGGAATACGTCATGGAAAATTTTTTGGAAGTACAGAAGAACGATCGGTTTTCTTGCAATTGGTCTGGTGATTTTTACCTCTTTTGCAGTAGCGGTAGTATCGCATTTGATTATACCTGGTTTCACGCTTGCATTGGGATTTTTATTGGGAGGAATTATATCTCCACCTGACGCTATAGCAGCAACATCTGTTTTGAAGAAAATAGCCATGCCAAAAAGAGTACTCGCCATTCTTGAAGGAGAAAGTCTGGTGAATGATGCGGCGAGTCTTATCGTATTTAATTTCGCTGTGATCGCTATTATCACTGGCAACTTTATTTTAATGGATGCCAGTATAGATTTCGCCATTGTTGTTATCGGGGGCATTGCAACGGGTCTTGTGCTTGCATTCATCATATATGCAGTACATCGATTTCTTCCAACTACGCCAAGCATTGATACTGCGATTACGCTCATCACACCCTATCTGATGTACATTACTGCAGAACATTATCATTTTTCAGGAGTGCTTGCAGTAGTGAGTGGAGGTTTATTTCTGAGTGCCAGGTCCGCCGAAATATTTACCTATGAGACACGCATTCAGTCAAGTGGTGTTTGGGAAACATTAGTCTTTCTTCTGAATGGAGCCATATTTATTCTGATCGGATTGCAGCTGCCCATCATACTGCATAACATCGCAAAGGTGCATTTACCGATGCTCATCTTTTATAGCGTGATCATCACTTTTGCAACAATTCTCATACGGATCATCTGGGTCTATCCAAGCACTTATCTGCCGAGAGTATTCAGTAAGAAATTGAGGACAACCGAGTCTGCACCTAATTGGAAATCAGTTTTTATTGTAGCATGGAGTGGAATGCGCGGTGTTGTTTCGTTAGCAGCAGCTCTGGCCATTCCGCTGTCTCTGGGTTCAGGTGAAGCATTCCCATTTAGAAATGAAATACTATTTATCACTTTTGTGGTCATATTGATCACACTTGTTTTCCAGGGACTAACACTTCCTTTCCTGATCAGGAAACTGAATATTGTAGTAAAGGACAATAGTGATGAACAGGAATTGGAGGTGCAGAGTTATATCACCGATGCAATACTCGCTTACCTTGACGAAAATTATAGACAGGAAATTCAAAAAGATGAAGCCTTTAAAATGTTGAAACAACGCTATATGCATTTCAGGGCACTGCAGGAAAAACAATTGCGCAAAAAAACCCCTTCTCAGGTTGTTCCAAAGTATTTCGAAGCACTGCTGGAATTAATTGATGTGAGAAGAAAGGCACTTACAGTATTGCGGGAACAAAATAAATACCCGGAAGACATGATCAAAAATGTGGAGAAAGGAATTGATCATGAAGAAGCGCGGTTAAGGATGCAGGTCAAGTCAACGACGTAAAAATAAATTTGCATCATGATCTTGCAGGAAGCAATTGATCTTATTCGGCCCGGCATCAGAAATACTTCCGGTACATGGGCTGACATCGGGGCCGGTACAGGTATGTTCACTTTAGCCTTGATGGAAATTCTGGAGGAGGGGAAAATCATAGCTTTGGATAAAAGCCCTCATGCTTTGTACAGCATTCTATCTACTGTATCCATAGAATTTGAAATACTGGAGGGTGATTTTCAACATCCATTACTGCTACCACGATTGGATGGAATAATCATGGCGAATGCACTTCATTATGCACAGGATCCAATATTTGTTTTACATAATATTTTGAAATCGCTTAAAAAGGAAAGTCCATTGATACTTATTGAATACGATACGGAAATGCCGAATCAGCCCTGGGTGCCTTACCCGGTTTCATTTCATCGATTTACAATCCTTTGTGAACATGCAGGTCTTAAAAAACCGGAACTCATAGCAACACATCAATCCATATACCAGGATGGAAATATTTATTCTGCAATCACACATATTGATTTCTGATGACATTTAATTCTGATACGCAAAATTTGAATGAAACTTTATTATAAAGATCATGTAAGTACGAGTGAATTTTCAATTGATAAACAGAGTAATGTTATCAGCAAAGAATTCGAAGAGACATGTGATTATTGTTGTTTAAAAAATATTCAAAAGAAGAAATAAACAGTCTGGAGTTATATAGCCTTTGAATTTTGCATGGGCAAAATAATGGTGAACGTGGCTCCAACACCGGGATCGCCTTCTGCATAGATGATGCCATGATGATTCTCTGCTATCTTTTTACATAGTGCTAGTCCTATCCCAGTTCCACTATATGTTTGCTTGCCATGGAGCCGCTGGAAAATGGCGAAAATCTGTTCACTGTACTGAGGCTCAAAACCAATTCCATTGTCCCTGAATTGAAGCATGCAATATTTATTCTCTTTATTCAATTTTGGAAATTTCTCAAGCTCAGATGTAGACATCATGACGGATGCAATATCAATCACAGGCTGCTTATCACTATATTTTAATGAATTATTGATGATATTGGCAAACAACTGGGAAAGCTGTAAAGGGACGCCAGGCACAGATGGAAGATGTGGATAATGAATGACTGCATTCGTCTCTTTCAAAAGAAGTTCAAAATCAATGATCAGATTTTGGAGTATGATATTCAGATCAGTCT
Organism: Saprospiraceae bacterium; assembly: GCA_040003045.1. Taxonomy (GTDB): domain Bacteria; phylum Bacteroidota; class Bacteroidia; order Chitinophagales; family Saprospiraceae; genus Opimibacter. Next base: position 14,631 of record JBDUDG010000005.1, read on the forward strand.
GCACAAATGCATCTTCAGAATTTGATATCCTTGAAAAATTAAGCATGTCGCTGATCAGATCTTTCATCCTCGTCGAAGACTGATTGATCTTGTCCTGGTATCTGGAGATCTGCTCCTTGTCTTCTGTCTCCTTCAGCATCTGTGTAAAAGTCTGAATTTTACGCAATGGCTCCTGCAGGTCATGACTGGCCACATAGGCAAATTGTTCAAGGTCTCGATTTGATTTCAGTAATTCAGCATTTACTTTCTCAAGCTTCTCACTAGCCTCTACAATGCCTGTGATATCATGCCCTATAGTGAGAGCACCGTATACACACTCATTTACATCTTTCAGCGGGATATAATAATTTTCATATGTCCGGTTCAGGACTGTGGATTTATATTTTGGATCATGGACAGGTTTACCTTTCAATGCGCTGACCAGCCCTGAATGCATTCTTGAGTTTTCAACCTGTGGGAATATCTCAAGCAAATTTCTTCCAATTAATTCTTCATTGTCCCTGGAATAATAATCACGCGTCCTCTTATTAATCATGATGTAATTAAGGTTCACATCAAATACAGCCACGAGGTCTACTGATGCATTAATAATAGTTTCCACAAATTCCTTCTGATGCTGCAATTCATTGGTTCGTTCTTCTACCTTTTGCTCCAGGTTCTGATTGAAGGACACGATTTCCGAATTCTGCAATTGTAACTGACTCAGCATATGATTAAAGGTTTCTGTCAGAGAACCAATCTCATCATTGTTTATTTTAACTGCGCGAACCGTATAATCCCGCCTGTCAGATATGACCTTTGCGGTTTGCTCTAATGATACTATAGGCTCAGATATCGAGCGTTGTAAAATTTTTGATATAAAATAAGCTATAGCAAGTGACCCCGCCATCAATGCTAACCCAATCAAAGCAAATCCTTTAATCTGATTGTTCATCGCTTTCAGATTAGATTGAATATACAGCATTCCCAACTGTTGATCGCCCTGCATAACAGGTTGTGTAACAAACAGGTAATTATTGCTAAACTTGTACGTCTTCCTTTGTTCAATTTTTGGGAATTCAGTTTTGCTCTTCTCCGCTGGATACGTGGCAAAAACGGTTCCGTCTTCATTATACAGCGCGGCACTTTCGATATTAGATTCTGCATGAAGTGCGCTGAGTACGTCCTGCGCGTCTCTTGTATTGTCAAATGCTAAAGAACCGGAACTATTCGAAGCCACCACCGCAGCAAGCGTTGCAACATTACTCAGGACGGCTTCACGATAAGATTTAGATTCAAGGTAGATATAAGCCGCACACATGAAAGTCAACACCACTGTGCAGGTGACGAGGATGATGCTCATGAGCTTCCTTTGAATAGGTGTATCTCTAAGATTCATCTCAGAATAAGATTACTTGATTATTGAACAGTGGCAACCCGAAGGAGTTTAGAACTGATCGTAATATGTTTCCTTCTGGCAGATGTATTATTAATTTCAAGGTGTATTTTATTGTTTTCAGTATAAAATCGAATGAGTCCTCCCCACCGGATAAAATTAGGTGTATCACTCACTGTAAGAATGCTTTTATCGGCTACAGCAGAAAGTATGTTCCTGATCGTTTCAGGATCCTGCTCGTTGATATACAAAATATTACACTTCCCTATCTCTGAAATATCCGTATACCTCTCCACTTTTATTATATGTGTTTTAATCCTTTCGCCCGCTACAGCTTCATCAATGAGCGGCCCGAATGGATCCCCGCCGATGATGCCTATAACAAAAGAAGAATAATCACTATCAAAACTCTGTGGTGGCCATTCCACAAAATGAGTGAAATTGTACAGAAATACAGCTTTAATTTTATACTCTGATGCAGAGTAAACCTGTGCGGCAAGTCCAAGCCAGCCACACAAACAGATCAGGGTCAACAAAAATGACCTCATCTTTTTTCCGGAAAGGAAAATAGTATGTTGTGAACTAGCTATCACAGACGCAAAGTGATTTTACCAAATACACTACGTTGGATTTTCTGTGTTCCAAATTCTATGTGGGTAGGTGCGGCTAAACTCCGACCATTCAGTGAAACAGTAAAGTTTTTATATTCGTAAGCAATTCTTGCATTAAATGTAAAATATGATGGAACTGAAGGCGTAGAAGTCAAAGTTGATTCGGAAAGCTTATCTACAAATCTTCCCACCAGGTCGATATCCAGATTTTTACAAATATCCATGACAGACTGAAGTATAATCTGATTTTCAGGATCGATGCCCTCAAGTTGCTCTGTACCTTCGAAAACATTCACTGCATTAACATAAAAATCTTTATGTAAATAGGTCCATCCACCACGCAATCTCCACCAATTTGAAATAAGCGCATTACCTGATATTTCAATACCAAATGTTTTTGCCTTCAGATCATTTCCAAAATAAAATGGTCCTACAGGATCACCCGTAGTATTAATAGATCTTAAATCAAGGTATTGATTGAAAAATCCGGCCACTGAAAAATTCAACTTTTCTGCCGGCCTGATACGGTAACCCAATTCACATGCCACCACTTTTTCAGATGTAAATTCAGGATGCTTCGCTAATGAAAATGAGGTCAGGTCCACATCGAATCTGCTGGGTATACGGACTGCTCTTGACAGAGCACCCCAAAGTGTATGTGTGAGACTTGGAGTCCATGCCAATCGTGCACTCGGTTGAAACTCTACGCCAGTATAATCATTATGAAGAACCTTCGAACCAATTGTCAAAGCAATTCGATCATTTACAAGTTCGATTTTATCCTGAAGAAATCCACTCCACAGTTGTAGCATTTTGTCCGCTGGGGTAATCCTGTTATCGAAGCTGCTAGTCTGGTCATCCTGATTCCTGTAGGTTACACCATAAAGCATGTGTTGCTTGTTACCTAGTTGAAATTCATGCTGTAGTTCAATATCAAAGGTGAGTAACTCATCTGTAAAAGGAGAATTGCGAATGTCTCTCCATGTGCGATCAAAATAAGACTGAATGCTAAGATTAGATTTTTCGGAAAAAGTATGTGTCCAACGACCAATTAGATTTTGTCCATTCACAAATGTTTTGAGTGTATCATCTTCTATGCCTCCATAAACCTCCCCTTCCAGCATGAAAGAATTTTTTGTCCGGGGTAAGTAATCAAGTCTAAATCCACCCTGAGTAAGCTCCCATTGATCCCCTGCACCGTGACCATCTGACAATTCAGTTTCTCCATAATTAAATTGCTGTCCAAAAACGCGGAAAAATAATGAAGAGTCAATTTGAGAGCCGTAACGTAATGAAATATTATCTTTCAGATAGTTGCCGGCAGCACCGGAGATATATAGTCCTTGTGTTTCTTTCGCGCTTTTTGTGATCACATTGACGACACCGTTGACCGCGTTTGAACCCCATAATGTGCCGCCAGGTCCACTGACCACTTCAATCCGGTCTATGTCTTCCAACATTGTGTTTTGCACATCCCAATACACACCTCCAAAGAGTGGTGTATACACCGTCCTGCCATCAATCATCACAAGAAGCTTATCTGCCAGAGAGCTGCTGGCCACGGGAGCGCCATTAAATCCACGCGCTGAGATTCCCCAATCGTGTGAACCTGACTGACTCACCTGAAGATTAGGTAGTAATCTTAGTGCTTCAGGTAATCTGCCAGAAGACGATCGTCTGATATCATAGCCTGTGATCACCTGAATGGCGGATGCCACTTCGGATAAATTTTCAGGTGTTTTAGATACCGACGTCACGACGATATTCATCAGCTCTTCAACGGACAATTTCTTTAGCTCCTTGACATGGGTCAGTTCTGCCTGGCCATTTAGTTTTTGGGGGACTCCACTGAACAATATTAAAAACAGAAGCACGGCGACTAATGGCTGTTGAATGATGTCTGTCAGTATCCTTGTAAGTTCCGTGATACTGGATGGTTTTTGAATAAAATCGCTGGCGCCAAGACGTTTATTTTCCAGGATGCTTGCGGGGTCAGCAGAGGTGGAATACATGAAGACGGCGACATCTTTCAGGCGATCCAGTTTTTTGATTTCCGCAAGACATTGCTGGCCATTCATCCTGGGCATATTCATATCGATAAATATGAAATCCGGGCGGAAGTTTCGGTCCATTTTTAACTTTTCGAGGGCTTCTATACCGTCATTTGCAAAGACGCAACGGGCTTGTTTACTGGCTTTCTCAATGGCTAGACTGAAGATCTCCTGATCGTCCGCATCATCATCGATCAGGAAAATGGTTGAGGTATTATTCATTGATCAATTATTTTCTGAAAAGTAAGGATTTTAAGGATTGGTCTTAATTTTAGCCAGGGGTTGGGTAGTGAAAAATATTTTGGCTTTAGCCAGATGCAGGAAGATTCAGCGTCAATTTTATTTTTACAGGATGAAAAAAATATCTCTCTACATTATTACTGTCTTCTACGTTGTAGCGGGAATGGCCCACTTCCTTGTGCCTCAATTCTACCTGAACATCATGCCTCCATGGATGCCTTTGCAAAAAGTAGCAGTATTCTTTAGTGGAATACTGGAAATAATCTTTGCTTTGCTATTAATATTTCCATCCACTAGGAAGACAGGAGCCTGGTGTCTGATAGGTATTCTTATCGCAATATATCCCGCCAATATCCAAATGTTTTTAAATTATTATCACGAATCAAACCCGGCATTGTGGATAGCTATTGTCAGACTTCCGCTGCAGTTTATATTGATATGGTGGGCGTACACTTTGGTGAGAGAAAAATAAAATATGGTCGCTCGTTTCGGTTTACGATAAACGACAGCCCTAAATTTTCAATGAATGTTTCGGCCTCAGTCAACATTTGAGGATAAAAAACATCAGGGTTGCGAGTCATACGAACGTACGAGTTTTCATCATTTGTATCGACTACCTTCAATATTTGAGGAAGATTTTACGCATTTCTCAACACCTCCAGATCAATCTTTTTCATCCTCATGACTTCTGCCATGACGCGTTGAGCTTTGTCAGTATCTGCCATCCATTTTCCGATTTGGGCGGGGACGATCTGCCAGGAGAGGCCATATTTATCTTTCAGCCAACCACACTGGCTTTCGCTCCCACCATCCGCTGTGAGTGAATCCCAATAGTGATCAATATCCGCCTGCGTATCACAATTGACCATGATAGAGACTGATTCATTAAATGTAAAATGCGGACCTCCATTCAGACCTATAAACTTATTTCCATTCAATTCGAATGTCACCACTACAGGATTTTCGCTGGTGATTTTTGAATCTTTGAAAATCGAACAGTAATATTCAGCTGCTTCTTTAGCCTGGCCGTCAAACCATAGACAAACACACATCGGATGATCCATATGTAACTATTTTTAGATGAATGAATTAAATTGACAATACAATTTACTTTCTTGGATGCTTATTGGATTATTAACTTTCCTGTTTTCAAAGATTTATTTCCATCTGTCATTTGATAAAAATATAATCCCGGGTCAAGATGACTCACAGGTATAACATTGTGAAAGGCATTGAGGTTTAATGATATTTCTTCTTTTCCCATTAGAGAATAGATCGTAAATATCCAGTTATAATTTAGCTGATCATCATTCATTTCAATCGTTAGATAATCATGAGCAGGATTTGGATAAATCGAATATCCAATATCACCTGAAGAAATATGATCCGTCGTTGTGCTCATCTTCCAGATGTATGTAATGGCCGTTGCTGAATCAGCTTTGCATGCGTGGGGAAGTTCATACATGTCTTCAATTGTTCTGAGCACGGAATAATGATTAATTGTGCCGTTATACTGTCCGGCTAAGACAGATTGACCTGTCATCATAGTGGTGATGCGATTTCCCCCAGTATTTTCATTTTCATCAAAAGTCAGGATAAACAGACTGTTATTTTTATCAGCCCATTTCACATACGAGTCAAGCTTATTGTACAACCATGTGTCGCCTTTTGTGACCTTCGCTGGTTCTGAGCCATTGTGCATGTCATTGTCCAGGTTAGGGATCACATAGGATACTGTAGGCAACATTTCGAAATCAGTAGTTGGAAAAGCTGTAAATGGTTGATTGGTAGTTCCAGGAATTTGATTGATTCCGTTTCCCATCCAGTTGGCCGCAGGATTATGTTTACGTGCATATTTCCCCGATGTACCTCCATTGAAACCAACGCTGGGCAAATCTTCAGAATAGGTTACAAAAGTTTTACCCGCATTGATGAGTTGACTTCCAAGATTATCAGTTGTAAATGGACTTGCTTGTGGAAAATTATCATTTGTCACGCCCTGATTACAACCAGAATAGAAATCAATGTAATTCGGCTGACTCGGATGTGTAAGAGCAAATGAATTTAAGAACAATGCAGAATTAGGCCCATAGGCAAGCTGATTGATATAGGGTGCTGAGGAAGAACCGATGATTTGAGAAAAGCCATGATTTTCAAGGATCACTATTACGATATGAGCCGGAACAGGAAGTGTAGCCTGAGAGAATACAAGCGATTTCAGAAAAATACAGAGTACAATCAAAATAAAATTCTTCATACGGTCCATTTCATATTCCAATGTACTTATTTCTGATTATCTGATGGTGAATTAGTGAGATTGATATCCTCATGATCTTTCTCTTTATTAAATTCAATCTTTCCAAATTTGAACATGACATTTATTCCAAAAGATCTGTAAGGTAAACGTCGATTATTTGTTAAACTGAAATTCTCCCCATTGAGCCTGGTCACCTGGTTAACGTATTTGTTAAACGGATTTGTCGCTGTAACGGCGATGCTGGCTTTCTTATTAAAAAATTGTTTACGCAAAGCAAAATTATAGGTAATAAAAGCAGGCATAGTTCCCTGCGCATTAACACGTGGCGAATTGAAATTTCCAAAAAGCTCAATTACAAAAGTGGGATTCACCTGGTAACTGCCATTGGCATTGATACGGTAATTGAAACCCTGTACATTATTTCCCGGTAAGACACCATTGATTATATAACGTTGGTAAAATGAAAGGTTCGTACGAAAATTAATTTTGGATGTGAAAGGAATTGAAGAAAATATATTTAACCCAAAATTATTTTCTCTGCCAAGATTTTCACGGGCTGATACAGAAACATTCGCATAAGTTGAATCACCGACCATGAATGAATCATAATACTTCGTGAAAGACTGAATATCATCTTTGTTCCCTCTGTAAAAAAGTGTGGCATTAATCATCGGACCTTTTTCAAAAAACTTATTGTAACTCAACTCAAATTTTACACCTATCTCGGGTTTTAAGCCAATATTGCCGGTTGTCAGATTTTTAGGATCACTTGCATTAACAAAAGGATTCAGGTCACGATACTCCGGTCTTTCGATGCGATAAGAATAGCTCAGCTTAAGTGAATTATTTTTTTTGAATGAATGGGAAATGATAGCAGAAGGAACATATGTGTCATAAGATTTAATCTCTACATCTCCGGAATTTGAAAAGAAAGCTTGAGGATCTGTGTACTCATATCGCAAACCAGTTTTTGCATCCAGCCATTTAAACAGCTTATAAGATGTCGACAGGTAAGCAGCATATACATTACTTTTATATTTCAGCGAAAGAGATTGTGAAGAACTGAATATATAATCAGAAAATTCTGGGTTAAGAATATAGACATCCGTTTTACTTTCAATTGGCGCGAAAACTCCATTAATGCCGGTTTCAATACTAATTTCTCCACTGAGCGGATATGTGAAATCAACTGAAAGCTCCGACTCTTTTTCCTTCCCGGGATTGTCACCTTTCGACCCTGAATACACTGAATCAGGAGTCATGTATTGTTGCTTCTGCAAATAGTGCGAATAATTATTGCCTTCTGATGATGTGTACGAAATCTCCAGCTCTTCATCTTCCTTTTTAAATTTTCGTCTGTATCCTACATTCCATTCTGTCGATGGGGAATGGAAAAGACTTTCATTATTGACAAGGTCGTAACTATTGTCAACTTCCTGTCCCAGCGAATCTTTTACAACAAAATTCCTTGTGTACCCACCAGAATTATTATTTTCAAAATAATCATACCCAAATGAAGCAGACAGATTATCCAATGAAGTGATGTCCCAGTCGAGTCCAATGCCCGATTGAAAGCCATCCCTATGAAATAAACTGATTCCTTCCTGAGTGAGCAAAGTGGATTGCCCATTAAAAGGATCCTCAGTAATCCGCCTGGAGCTATTTAAGGTGTTCGAAGGAAGCTGTGCATTCCCACTAAAAAATACATTGGCGCTGAAGTGTTTGTGATGTCCATTCAAATTGATCGAACCATTTTCCAATCTTGAGCCACCTGAAAGTGAAACATCTCCGCTGATGCCTTCAATCGTACTTTTTTTAAGGATGATATTGATAATACCACCGGGACCTGATGCTGCATATTTTGCACCAGGGCTTGTGATGATTTCAATGGTCTGGATTTGGCTGGCTGGAATAGATTGCAATACTTCGACAATGTTGCTGCCGAAGATGACAGATGGTTTTCCATTGATCAAAAAACGAATGCCGGAATTTCCCTGCAATTCTACATTGCCATCTACATCAACACTGACTTGCGGTACTTTTTTTAATACATCGATCGCAACTCCTGTTTGTGAAGTCACATCCTGATCGACATTATATATCATTTTATCAATTTTGTTTTCAATAATGCTTTTCGTTGCAGTCACAGTGACTTCTTTCAGGTTCAATTCTTCAATGCTCATTGCAATGTTGCCAAGTTGAAGGTTCGAATTGCTCTTATCAATGGACACATTTGGTATCTCCTTAGTCTGGTATCCGATGAAGGTCAACTGAAGTTTATAATTTCCAGCAGGCACTTCAGTGATTTTGAAGAGGCCATATTGACCGGCTATTGCGCCATTGACTACTTTATTGCTGTCCTGAGTGAACAAAGTAATAGTCGCATATTCGATTGGTTGATTTGAAGTGGCGTCAATGATATGTCCGCTGATCTTTCCTGTGGAGGCATTTTTGTTCTCCTGGGCTTGTAATGGAAGAAAAGCTATGATGAATAGCAAAAAAAACAATGATCTTAAAAAGTACCGCATCAAATTTTCTTTTTTTGCCACGAATTGCACGAATACACACTTATTTGTTTTACCGCCTTTTAATTCGTGTAAGTGAAATTAGTGGCGATTTATTTTCCTTTTTTTGCCACGAATTACACTAATTCACACGAATTGAGCTATACCTTAGAAAGGTGGGCAAAAATAAGTTGTATTTCTGAATGGTAAAGGATGAGCTACTCAACGCGTTCAGTCACCGGATCGGGCTTTTCACCGAGAAATTCGACCCATGCCTGTTTCATACACGGATAATGTTTGGCTGCTTCGACAAGGTTCATAAAAGAAGCAATCGTGCCTTCGAATCGTTGGGCCAGTGTAGAGTCCATGATTTTGCCGTCTGTATCAAAAGCCTTGTGGGCCATAGCAAGGGAAAACATATTGGGCAAAACAGAGGAACCAAGATGTTCTAGAGGTATGCGCAGAGACCAAAGACCTCTGTTGCCGCCCGCCATCGATGGAGAAGCAGATATCAGGAACGAATGTCGTTCATTGAAAGGCTGAGGTCTGAATCTTGAGACCCAGTCGATCGCATTCTTTAACAGACCGGGCATAGAGCCATTATATTCGGGGGAGGCAATCACGAAAGCATCATTGGCTAAAAGTCTGTCATGAAAGGCATGAGCTCCTTTTGGAATTCCTGTTGATGTCTCCACATCAGCATTATAAGACGGGCAGTCGAACTCCTTCATGTCAGCGAAATCGACAGTGCCACCTTGTTGTTCGATAATAGTGGCGGCGAGTTGTGCGAGTTTGTCATTTAACGAATTTTCTCTTAAAGAAGCTGAGAAGACCAGGAAACGCAAAGGTTCTTGTTCGCGGCTTTTAGGAAAGCCATTTTTCATTGAGGTCATGATAAAATAATTTGAATGCTGTGTTGTATTGATTTGTGAAAATACGCTATTTGAAAAAAGCGATCAAACATAACGCTAAAGGAGGAGTGAATGTTTGGGCCATTTGATCTCTATCCTAAAAAGGAAGACCCTGATTTATCCCTACTGTCCGCACTAATGGATTTCGCACAGGACGAAAATTTTAGACCGTGGTGATACCTTTAAACTGCATTGATCAGTGGTGCAGAGAATAACTGTGGGTGTTACATCTTTTGTGGAGGAAGACGACAAGGTTATCCAGACGGTTTCGCTAAAATTTTTCAGATCATCATAATCCATTCAAACTAATATTGTATTTCGGAAATATGTGAACTCTAAACTTTGTCATTGTACAGAAATCTTTACTTATTGAAAGTCCATGGTTTCTCTATTCATATTCAATGAAAATACGCTCTCACACTTATTCCTGCATTATACAAATATGCTGTTATTGGTTGTTTTACAGTTTGAAGTAATCCATAACGAATAGAGGGCTCTATCGCAATGTGTAGACTGTGCCTATCTTGGATCTCAAATCTGTCTAGAAATGATCCAATTCGATTCTATCGCCGCTCGCGAATGGCCCGATCCAAAAACAACAAGGCCACATATCCTGCCTATTTATGCAACATCTTCATTCGATTTTGATGACATCGAACAAGGCATCAGAATATTTGCGAAAGAAGAAACGGGCCACACTTATAGCCGATATGGAAACCCTACTGTAGATGCCACAGCAGCCAAAATTGCAGCACTTGAAGGTTTCGGAACAAACCGTGAAACATTTGGCCTTATGACCAATTCCGGTATGGCAGCTGTAGAGGTTATTGCAGGGGGCCTTCTTCAGTCAGGTGATAAAATATTAACGCAACCAAATCTCTATGGAGGCACCACTGAACTTCTACAAAAAATTGTTTCCAAACGCGGCATTGTGGTGGTGTATGCTGATTTATCAAATGCTAATCAGGTAGAAGATTTGTTATCTAAAGATCCTAAGATTCGTCTCGTCTATCTTGAAACTCCTGCCAACCCCACTCTAGCCTGTATTGATATCGAGGCACTGGCCTCCATCGTAAATCAATATGAGCGTTGGTCCGCAATCGACAATACATTCGCTACTCCCTACCTGCAACAACCATTGAAACATGGTGTACATTTTGTGATCCATTCCACCACGAAATACCTGAACGGTCACGGCAATGGAATATCAGGTGTAGTCCTCGGCCAGGATCCGGACCTAATGAAGATTAACCTTTGGAATCATATCAAGCTCATGGGTTCCAACTGCAGTCCTTTCGAAGCGTGGCTTGTGTACCAGGGACTCAAAACACTTCCTTTACGGATGGACAAACATTCTTCAAATGCTATGTTTGTTGCAAGGAACCTTGAAGAAAATGCTAAAGTCACCTGTGTTAACTATCCAGGACTTATATCACATCCTGATCATGAGATCGCTTCTAAACAAATGAAAGAATTCGGTGGCATGCTGAGCTTCGAATTAAAAGGCGGAATAAAAGAATCACTAAGCGCACTCAACAAATTAAAATTCTGCTCACTTGCACCTACATTGGGCGATGTCGATACATTGGTTTTGCATCCTGCCTCTTCCTCTCATCTCAAAGTAGATCCCGAAATCAGAAGAAAAGCGGGAATATCAGACGGCCTGATCAGAATATCGATTGGTATCGAAGATCCGCAGGATATACTCGATGATCTGCTCCAGGCCATAAATTGAAATGAAGAATATCGAATCACGGCCGTTTCACTTCGACTCCGCTCAGCGACCGGAATGAATATTCACCAAAATAATTTCGACTTCGCTCAGTTCAGCTATGTCCAGTCCCTGCAATAGTTAATAAGAAAATCTAAAATTGCTGAAATCAAACGGATCAAACTAAATGTTGAGCGAAGTCGAAACATCATTAAGGAAAAACTCTATCGGTCGTTG
>JBDUDG010000006.1:0-26507 GCA_040003045.1 Saprospiraceae bacterium
GAAGTCAAACATAAAACAACTTGTGTATCACTTTCTTAATGCACAAAGAATTAATTTATTGATTTCATTTACTGCACTTATATGTTTATTCTTTATGGGTGGATTTATTATGACTATATGGACAGGTGGAAGAGTAACCATTATTGAACCATTTTTTATCTTGTTACTAATTGGTGTTTTTTTAAATAATATCTGGAATCTGGGAATGAGTTTACTAATAGCCATCAATAAGCAAGGCAATATTGGAGGAGTTTTCCTGATCCTCTCATTGATTTCGCTTTCGATTATTTATTTGGGTATTGACAAATATCAATTGAGCGTAGTAGCTCTTTCTATTATTTTATTCGAGGCAGGAATGTTGATCTGGATATACCGATATTCAATGAATCTTCTGGATTTGAATTTCAATAAACTTTTTAAGTTGCGCCTTGAGAGAGAATTGGAATAAATAAAAATGAAAAGTCTTCTATTTTATATTTTCTTAGGTGCAGTTTCAATTTTGGATTTGATTTTGTTTAATGATTCTTTTACAGGGACTATTATTTTTATTTTGTCAGGGTATATTTTATTGCAATTCGTAATAAATCTTACCAAGTCCATTATTCTGCCGGAAATTATATCTCTTACAGGTTGTATAGTTTATTTGATTATGCCCTGGAGTGCATTTCATTATTTCCCGAAATCGAATAAGTTGGCGAATCTCTGGGATATTTATATGAAAGTGGATTACCATACTTATTTTTCACTGGCACTTCCCGGGACTCTTTTGTTGATTGTCGGACTGAACTGTTCCTTGCCGGGCATTAAAGCTGACGATGATGTTTCACTAATTGATAATTGTAAACGTTTTCTGAGTAGCAGAAAATTTGTCGGTGTGACTTTAGTACTGATAGGGATTGTTAGCGCCTTAACGATCAATTATTTTCCGAAATCCCTTCAGTCCATTGTATATTTCTTTGTTCAGTTGACTTTTATTGGATTTCTCTACATACTTTATTCCAGATTAATTAGAAGAGTTTTTATTATACCCTTTGCACTTACCTTGTTGGTTGGACAAAGCATTTTGACCGGAATGTATGGTGAGTTTATTTTCTGGTCCATGTTTGGCAGTATTATTATATTGTTAGGTCAGACTAGGTTTACAATCCCAAAAAGAATTTTATTTGTAGTTATGGGTGTTTTCTTAATTCTTTTAATTCAATCTGTTAAACAGGAATATCGTAGTGCAACCTGGAAAGGAGAGAATCATACTAATAACCCTGCCCTTTTCTTCTCATTGTTGAGTGAACGTATATCAAATCCATCCTCAATTATAAACCCCAAGCGTTCTTTTTCATTGGTCGCCAGAGGAAATCAGGGATTTTTGATTTCAAGAGTGATGGCGTATGTCCCAAAGAGAACAAATTTTGTTCATGGTGAAACCATCTTGACTTCTTTGGCAGCATCTTTTGTGCCAAGATTTTTGTGGTCAGATAAACCTGAAGTTGGCGGAAAGGAAAATGTTTGCAGATTTATGGGAGATTGTGGAAATTACCATTATTCGTACAATATTGGTCAGTTGGGCGAAGGTTATGTGAATTTTGGAATTGCCGGGGGCAGTATTTTTATGTTTTTCTATGGCTTGTTTATTCGTTTTTCAATGGATAAGATACGATCGTTGTCTCGAAATTTTCCAACGCTGATTTTATGGGTTCCTCTTTTCTATTTTGCCGCGTTATCCCTGGAAACAGATTTTCTTTCTGTAATTAATACGTTTATGAAAACACTGATTTTTTGTTTTGTTTGTTATGCTGGTTTTAGAATATTCCTTAAGGTAAAATTGTAAATTGCAAAATATAAAAATTGCGCTCATAAATGGAATCACAGGACAGGATGGCGCCTATCTATCGGAATATTTGTTAAGTAAAGGATATCGTGTTATCGGAATCAGACGCTCGAACTCCTCAAGTGTATATCGGCTGGAATATTTAAAAACAATCAGAGATATTGAAATAATTACTGCTGATTTATCTATATTATCTGTATGTAATGAGGTAATTGAAAAATACAGGCCTGATGAATTTTATAACCTTGCTGCACAGAGCTCGGTCTCCTATTCGTTTGAGCATCCTATTGAAACGATTAATTATAATATATTTTCTGTAATCAATTTACTTGAAGCTATCCGAAAGGTAAATCCGGAGGTTAAATTTTATCAGGCGAGTAGTAGTGAAATGTTTGGTAAGTCATTAAATCTCCCCATTACTAACGAATCCACGTTTCATCCAATCAGTCCTTATGGAATATCAAAAGCTACTGGCCATTGGCTGGTGAGTCAATACAGAGAAGCTTACGGACTTTTTGGCTCCAGTGGAATACTGTTCAATCATGAATCTTATCTGAGGACGGATACTTTTTTTGTAAAGAAAGTTATTAAGACTGCATTGCTTATTCAGAAAGGTTTTATGCAGACACTTTTTGTGGGAAATATCGATATTAAAAGAGACTTTGGATTTGCAAAGGAATATGTAAAAGCGATTTGGCTCATTTTACAGATGAATGAGCCAGGGGATTTTCAGGTTTGCAGTGGCACTTCAATTTCCCTGAGGGATATAGCCTATTATGTGTTTGATTCATTCGATATAGATCGAGACAAAATCATTCAGGACCCTGCATTATTCCGGCCAACGGATATAGAAGATATGTATGGAGATAATAGTGAAATTAAGTTAAAAGGTGGCTGGATATATGATTTGACTTTTTATGATGTTCTTGAGATCCTGATGGCTGAGGAGAAAAAAAACTTTTCAGTTGGCTAAGCCGAAGATAGAAGTCACACATTTTCAACGGAAAACAAGAGGGCATGGCAATTTCAGCCTTGAATTCATATTTAATGATGTCCGTGAAAGATTGAAGAATCAGGTCAGCTTTAAGATTAGATATGTTCCAGAATTCAGTAATGGGTTTTATAAGAGAGCATTAAATACAATTTATACATATAAGCAACGAGGTCAAATCAACCACATCACAGGAGACATTCACTATATCAATTTATTTCTCCGAAAAACGACCACTATACTCACCATACTGGATTGTGGGTTTATGATCGAGAAAAACGTCCTAAAGAGAAAATTGTTTGAATATTTCTGGCTTAAATTTCCGGTGCGTAAAAGTCAAAAAATAACGGCTATTTCAGAAGCGACTAAACAGGACATTATTAAATATACTGGTTGTCCTCCGGATAAAATATTTGTTATACCTGTAGCCGTACCTGATATTTTTAAACCCGCCTTCAAAATTTTTGATGCAAAGTGTCCAGTGCTTCTTCAAATAGGAACGGCCGTGAATAAGAATCTAGAGAGATTAATTTGTGCGATTGAGCCTATTCACTGTCAATTAGTAATTGTTGGAAAATTAAGCGGGAGCCAGTTACAACTATTAAATAATTGTAAAATAAGGTACAAAAACCTTATTAATATTTCCCTTGAAGAGATGTATGCACAATATGTAAATTGTGATATTGTTACATTTATATCCACCTTTGAAGGATTTGGTATGCCTATCATTGAAGCGAATTGTGTAGAGAGGCCCGTCATCACTGGAAATATTTCGTCCATGCCCGAAGTTGGTGGCAATGCTGCATGTTATGTTGATCCTTATTCAGTGGAAGAAATAAGAACCGGAATAATGAAAATTATTGATGATAAGGAATATAGAGATTGTTTGATTGAAAATGGCAAAGTCAATAGGCGACGCTATTCTGGTCAACAAATTGCAAATCAGTATTATGAAATATATAAAAATATATGGGGAGAAGTAGGAAAAAATTGAAACCAAACACGGAAATAATTTGGCAACTGAAAATTTAAATATCCTCTTCATCATTCCTTCTTATAAACCTGCATATGTTTACGGAGGGCCTATAAGATCAGTTTCAGCACTCTGTGAAGCATTGGTAGAAGTCGGGCACAATGTAAATGTTTTTACAACTACAGCAAACGGTGAAACTGAGCTGGATGTAATCCCGGGCAATGAATATAATATAGACGGTGTAAATGTGACATACTTCAAGCGTCAGACAAAAGATCATAGCAACTTAAGTGCAGGCCTATTTCAGAAAGTATTGGGTAACTGCCAAAGATTTGATATCATACATATTCAATCCTGGTGGAATTTTGTAGCTGTATTCAGTGTCATAGCCTGTAAATTGAAATCAGTCCAACCGTTGATCTCTCCAAGAGGATCATTGATTCCTTACACATTTGGATATAGGAATGTGTTTTTAAAAAAGTGGCTACACAAGCTAATTGGAAAAAGATTATTAGAAAATTCAATTTTGCATTTTACATCAAACAAGGAAAAAGAAGATGCTGATAAATATTTAAATAAAGAGAGATCATTTATAATCCCCAATATCCTCAGTTTGCCTGACAGAATTTATGGAAAGAAACAAGATGGCTGCCTGAGACTTGTATTTGTCGGACGGATTGATCCCAAAAAAAACCTGGAATTAGTTTTGAAAGCTTTGAAGTCAAGAGGCAATTATAATCGAATTTCATTGGATATTATCGGGGATGGAGATAAAAATTATGTTAATAAATTAAAGCAGTTTTCCGGGGAAATGACTAATGTAACCTGGAGAGGAATGCTAGATGGAGAATTAAAATTTAAGTTGTTGTCAGAGTCGGATTTACTGGTGTTGCTATCTCATAATGAAAACTATGGGAATGTCGTTTTGGAGGCGCTATGTCAGGGAACTCCGGTCATTATTTCAAAATATGTTGGAGCAGGGGAGTATGTAAAAAAGAATAAATTGGGCTGGGTCATTGATTTATCCGAAAGTGAATTTGTGGAGACTTTAAACGGAATTCTTTCTCAGGATTCAGAGCTTAAAGAAATGCAGCACAGGGCAGAAGATTGTATTAAAAGGGATTTTGAACGTGGTAGACAGGTATTGGAATATGAGAAAATGTACTTTGAAATAAGGAATACCCACATCAAACACGACAAGAAGAAATAATTGGCTGATATAACCATTATTATATTGACATTCAATGAGGAATTACATATTTCAAGGGTACTTGAGAGCGTAAGGCCAATAGCAAGAAAAGTAATTGTTGTGGATTCGCATTCAACAGATCGGACTGTTGAAATCGCCCAAGAGTTCGGAGCTCAAATCTTGCAGCATTCTTTTGTTAATCAAGCCAGGCAATTCCAATGGGCTGTGGACAATGCCAGAATAGAAACAGCATGGGTAATGAGAATTGATGCTGATGAATATCTCACTGATGGCTTAATTGAAGAAATTCAATCTAGATTGAGCACACTGGATTCTGCAATTTCGGGTATTACATTGAAACGAAGAGTCCATTTTATGGGTAAGTGGATTAGATATGGCGGTGCATATCCTGTGAAACTATTAAGGATATGGAAAAATGGGCATGCGATGATTGAACAAAGGTGGATGGACGAACACATGGTATTGATTCGTGGCGAGATGATTGAATTTGGAAATGATTTTATTGATGAAAATTTGAATAACCTGACATGGTGGGTCAATAAGCATAATCACTATGCAACCCGCGAGGCTGTCGAGTTATTGAATTTGAAATATCATTTTATGCATCAGGGGAAATCATCAGATATTGGAATGTTTACAAAGCAGGCGAGTCAGAAAAAGTGGGTTAAAAACAATCTGTATTCCAATATGCCACTTTTTGTACGAAGTTTTTTTTATTTCCTTTTTCGTTTTTGGCTAAAGCTTGGTTTTCTGGACGGCAGAAAAGGTTTGATTTGGCATTTTCTTCAGGGATTTTGGTACAGATTCCTTGTGGATGCTAAGATTTATCAAATCGTCTGGCTTTCAAAAAAGTATAATAAATCAATAGACACCGTTATCAAAGAAGAATTTAATCTCCACCTTGATCAATATTGAATTCCGGATTGGGATTAAAAAACGACATACGACTTCATCGCACCTTTCTCGGAATAAAAGAAGTAAACCCCTTTAGTACAGATATTAACACAAGACATGCTTACCGATGAATAAAATTAAAAAAGGGATTTATAGGTTTTTTGCTCCATTATTAAGAAATATACTTGGCAAGAAAATTTCCAAAAAGAAAATAGCAGGAAGTCAGATGTGGCTTTATTATGAAAGAAATCAACATCTGGGTCTGTTATTTCATAAAGATGTCAGATATGAAAGAGAATTCAGCAAGATCATTCTACAGCATATTGAAAAAGATGATCTTGTTTTTGAGATTGGAAGCAATATTGGACAATACAGTCTGTTGATAGCCGAAAAGATCGGTGTAAACGGAAGACTTTTATGTATAGAACCTGATTCTGACAATTTCGCATGCCTGGCTTTCAATATTTACAAAAACAGATTGAAACAAGTCGAGATATTAAATGTAGCCGTGGGTGAAAAAACTGGCCAAGCGACTTTTTATAAAGATACAATGACTGGAGGGCGAATGAGTTCATTGTTTATGAAATATGCAAGTGATCACTTTAAGGGAATTACGGAAGAAGTACGCGTTATCACGCTCCGGGAATTAATAGAGAAATTTGGGATACCGCAATTTATCAAGGTGGATGTTGAGGGTGCAGAAAGCATGATTTTTAGCGATGCGTCACTTATTGATCCGGGAACTAAATTTCTAATTGAAGTTCGTGATGAAACAAAGGAATATATTTTTAATTTATTTAAAAATAAACAATTTAAAATCATGGTATTAGGGGAAAAAATATTTAATGCAGATAAGGCGGAGCAGATTCCGGGTTTTGCAAATCTGCTGATAATGAAATGATAGTAGCAGCTCTATCAAATTTAGCAAAAATCGATGGATGTCATGAATGATCAGGATGATTTTCCTTTAGTTAGTATTATCACGGTGTCTTACAATAGTTCAAAGACAATTAGAGACACATTGCAATCACTGGCTATTCAGGATTATCCGAATATTGAACATATTATTGTTGATGGATCTTCAACAGACAACACTTTGGATATTATCAGGTCGTTTCCACATGTTAAACAGGTTTATTCTGAAAATGACAATGGCATATTTGATGCCATGAACAAAGGCATTAGATATGCCAATGGAAAGATAATCGGGATTTTAAATTCTGATGATTTTTATATATCTGAAACCGTGATATCGAAAATTGTAAACCAATTAAAAGTGAAGAAAGCAGATGCGGTATATGCTGATTTAATCTATGTGCACCCTATCCATGTGGATAAAATATTAAGAACATGGATTGCTGGACCGTATGATGTGAAGCGATTTCTCAATGGTTGGATGCCGCCCCATCCCACATTTTTTGTCAGAAAAGAAGTGTATGATAAGTTTGGTGGATTCCAATCGCATCTGCGTTTTGCTGCTGATTATGAACTTATGCTGAGGTTTTTGTATAAATATAAAATTAAAGCGACATATTTACCGCAATGCATTGTAAAAATGAGAAGTGGCGGCCATAGCAATTCCTCTTATAAAAACAGGTTGAAAGCCAATTTGGAAGATCGTGAATCCTGGCGCATGAATGACATGAAACCTAGATTCTATACTACTTGGTTAAAGCCTTTGAGAAAACTAACACAATTTATATACGAGAATAAAAGCAAAGCATGAAGAGAGCATTGATTACTGGAATTACAGGACAGGACGGAGCATATTTATCTGAATTTTTATTAAAAAAGGGATATGAGGTGCATGGAATTAAACGGCGAAGTTCTTTATTTAATACAGCACGGATAGATCATCTGTACCAGGATCCACATGTTGATCACAGAAACTTTATACTTCATTATGGTGACCTGACAGATTCATCTAATATTATCAGGATCGTGCAGGAAGTGCAGCCGGATGAAATTTACAATCTAGGTGCCATGTCCCATGTCAAAGTAAGCTTTGAGGAACCGGAGTATTCAGCCGATGTTGATGGAGTAGGTACTTTAAGAGTTCTAGAGGCTGTCAGGTTATTAGGATTAACGGGAAAAACTAAAATTTACCAGGCTTCAACCTCGGAGTTATTTGGTAAGGTGACTGAAATTCCGCAGAATGAGAATACACCTTTTTATCCCCGCTCACCATACGGAGTGGCAAAGTTATATGGATACTGGATCACTGTCAATTACCGTGAGGCTTATAATATGTTTGCCTGCAATGGTATTTTATTTAATCATGAAAGCCCATTAAGAGGAGAAACTTTTGTCACCAGAAAGATCACGCGAGCTATAGCCAAAATGGCTCTCGGCCATCAGCAGAAATTATTTATCGGCAACCTGCATGCAAAGCGAGATTGGGGACACGCAGCAGACTATGTGGAATTGATGTGGAAAATCCTGCAATATCATCAACCGGAAGATTGGGTCATTGCTACCGGTGTAGCCACAAGTGTAAGGGACTTTATAACGATGACATGGAAGGAATGCGGTGTGACTATAGCTTATAAAGGTGAAGGTGAAAATGAAACTGGTTTTATAGAACACATCGATAAGGATATTTTTCAAAATGTTGTAGGAATTGAGACGAGTCTGGAAACAGGTCAAATAGTGCTAAGTGTTGACAAGCAATATTACAGACCGACAGAAGTAGACCTCCTCGTCGGAGACGCAACTAAAGCCAGAGAA
Organism: Saprospiraceae bacterium; assembly: GCA_040003045.1. Lineage (GTDB taxonomy): Bacteria > Bacteroidota > Bacteroidia > Chitinophagales > Saprospiraceae > Opimibacter. The sequence goes on from JBDUDG010000006.1 coordinate 8,621, forward strand.
AAACTGGACTGGCAACCAAAACATGACATCCATTCGCTTTGTAAAGAAATGATACATGCAGACCTCAAATTATTTCAGAAATTATCATATCTAAAAAACAAAGGCTTTGATATTAGATTTGAATTTGAATAAAACGAATCAGTCAGACACATGATTTCTTCTGATAAAATATTTATAGCCGGGCATACAGGTATGGTAGGATCAGCCATTGTGCGAAAACTTACTGAAAAGGGCTATGATAATTTAATTCTTCGCACATCCAGGGAAATGGATCTCAGAAATCAGAATCAGGTTCTTTCTTTTTTCGAAAAGGAGAAACCGGCGTACGTTTTTCTGGCTGCCGCGAAAGTAGGAGGTATTCTTGCGAACAATACTTACAGGGCCGAATTTCTTTATGACAATTTAATGATCGAAGCCAATATCATTCATTCATCCTATTTGACTGGGGTAAAAAAATTATTATTTCTTGGGTCATCATGTATATATCCCAGAATGGCTCCGCAGCCTATTAAAGAGGACTCTCTTTTGACCGGATTATTGGAGCCGACAAACGAGCCATATGCCATTGCAAAAATAGCAGGCATTAAATTGTGTGATGCATATCGAGCACAATATGGATGCAATTATATTTCTGCAATGCCAACCAATCTATACGGACCTAACGATAATTATGATCTCAATAGTTCTCATGTTCTTCCTTCATTGATCAGGAAAATCCATACAGCCCAAAAAAACAATTTGGAAGAGGTAATATTATGGGGCACAGGAAAACCACTACGTGAATTTATGCATGTGGATGATTTAGCAGAAGCCTGTTTATTTTTGATGAATGTTTTTAATAGAGACGGATTTATAAATGTGGGAACCGGAAAAGAGATCAGCATTTTAGAACTTGCATTCTTGATTAAAGATATTGTAGGATTCAAAGGAAACATCGCGTATGATGATTCCAAGCCTGATGGTACACCACGTAAACTTATGGATGTTTCAAAACTCGCAGAATTGGGCTGGACATCAACTATTTCTTTGAATGAAGGTATTCGGAACGTATATAAAATGACCTCATCGCTTGATTGGTATTAATCGGATATGTGTGGAATAGCCGGGATCTTCAACATTAATCATCATCAGCTAAATCATTCAGCTATAGGAGCAATGATCAATGCAGTCGAGCATCGTGGGCCAGATGCTAAAGGAAAGTATGTGGATGAGCAGATAGCTTTTGGACATCGACGACTAGCTATCATCGATCTTAATGACTCAGCCAATCAGCCGATGTGGGATTTCACGCATAGATACATGCTTGTATTAAATGGTGAGATTTACAATTACCAGGATATTAAAGCTGAGATTACAGATTACCCCTTTCAGACAGAATCGGATACAGAAGTTATCATAGCTGCTTATTTGAAATGGGGTCCTGATTGTCTTAAGAAATTTAATGGCATGTTTGCCTTTGCATTGTGGGACACACAAGCAAATGAATTATTTATTGCGAGGGACAGAGTCGGGGAAAGACAGCTATATTATTTTCATTCCGATAAGTATTTTGTCTTTTGCTCCGAAATCAGGGGCCTCTTAGCTTCCGGAATTGTACCAAGGGAAGTGGAAGAAAAATTCCTTCGCGAGTTTTTAATGTTTCAGGCACCATTGAGTTCTCACACACTTGTAAAAGGCATAAAGCAATTGCATGCAGGTCATTACGCGCTCATTAGAAACGGAATCTTTCAGGAACATGCTTACTGGCAATATCAGGATGTGGCGCCTTCAAATGATAATTATAAAGCTGCAAAAAAGAAGGTACATGATCTTTTTATTGACTCTGTTCGATTGTCCATGGTTGCTGATGTGCCGGTAGGTGCCTTTTTATCGGGAGGAATTGATTCCAGCCTGGTCGTGGCGTGCATGTCTGAATTATCAGAGAGGCCTGTTAGTACTTTTTCAATCAGTTTTGCTGAGAAGGGATTTGATGAATCTGGTTTTGCGCAACAAATAGCATCGAAGTATAAAACAGACCACCATCGGATTGTCATTAAGCCTGAAGAATTTCTGTATTCAATTGAAGAAATATTTTCTGCTATGGATTCGCCAAGTGGAGATGGACATAATACATATTTAGTATCAAAACATACAAGAGCATCAGGAATCAAAGTAGCTCTTTCAGGGCTGGGAGGTGATGAGCTTTTCGCAGGGTACCATAAATTCCTGTTATATAATAAAATTATCCGCAATAAATGGCTCCTTATGGCTCCGGGCATTTTTAGCAGTGCATTTGCTAAGATCATGCATACCACTTCAGGAAGTCATCGAAATTCGAAATTTGCTGATTTGTTAAGTTTAACAAAATGGAATTTAGCTACCGTATATCCTGAACTAAGGAAATCATTTCGTTCTTATGAAGCAGATAAAATATTGAGCTCTCATATGACGGACGAAACTTTGGAAAATGATCTTGTTGCAATTGATAAAGCTACGGATTGGATGGGTACACTCAGCAAGGCCACCATTGGAGAGTTTGAATTGTATACCAGGGATGTGCTGTTGAGAGATACTGATCAAATGGCAATGGCTCATGCCCTTGAAGTGAGAGTTCCATTTTTTGATTACCGGCTTATCGAATATGTTTTGTCATTGCCGGACAGGCATAAATTTCCACATTCACCAAAACGATTATTAGTAGATGCCTTGAAGCCAAAATTGCCGGAAAATATCGTTAATCGTAAAAAAATGGGATTTTCATTTCCCATGGAAAAATGGTTAAGGAATGAATTATCTGGGATTACAGATCAAAAATTAACTTATCTCGCCGATCGTAAAGAGTTTAATGGTACTGTCATTAAAGATTATCAAGTCCGCTTTCATAAGGGTGATAAGCAAATTCTGTGGACTAAGATTTGGCAAATGGTGGTGATATCTGATTGGTTAGAAAGAAATAAATTATAAATATTGTAAAGTATAAATTAGAAAGAATGAGGTCTATTAATTTTGCCAGAATACTATGTCATAAATGGGGTTAATAAAAAATGTGGTTTCGGGATTGAGATTATTCGGAATAGATCCCAGGATCTTTATGACTTCTCTTCGTGGACTAAGGTTTTATTTTAAGGATTTATCCGAGCTGAAGAATCAAATGGGGACTGATAAATTGTTTCCTTTTGGCAGAAAATACCCGGTTTTAGGTGATCGGAATTCTGAGGCCGGAGTAATGTCTGGTCATTATTTCCACCAGGACTTATTCGTAGCCAGCAAAATTTACGAAGCCTGCCCAATAAGACATCTTGATATTGGTTCAAGAATAGATGGATTTGTAGCGCATGTAGCAATTTTTCGTGAAATTGAAATCATGGATATTCGCCCACAAATAAGCAAGGTGAAGAATATAATATTCCGTCAGCAGGATTTAATGCAATTGCCTGAACATCTAAATGACTCCTATGATTCAATATCTTCGCTACATGTCATCGAGCACTTTGGGTTGGGTAGATATGGTGACCCAATTGATTATAACGGATATCTTAAGGCGATTCAGAATATTACTTCCATGTTAAAAACTGGTGGAGTGTTTTATTTTTCAGTTCCTATAGGGCCACAGAGGATTGAGTTCAATGGACAACGCGTATTCTCAGTTAAATATTTATTACAGATATTTAAAGATGACTTTTTTCTTAATAGTTTCTCTTATGTGGATGATGCGGGAGATTTTTTTCAAAATGTCACCATGCCTGCAGCTGATATTGAAAAAAACTTCGGATGTCAATATGGATGCGGAATATTTGAATTAGTCAGGAAATAAATTTATCCAACGAGAAGGTCCTAAATTGAAAGCAATGAATAAAAGTCCATTCGTACTGATTATGGCCGGTGGAGTCGGATCCCGTTTCTGGCCAGCAAGTCGTGAGAATTTACCCAAACAATTTCTGGATATCTCCGGCGCAGGAAAAACATTGATCCAAAGCACTTTTGATCGATTTGCCTCATTTATCCCCTCGCAGAATATATATGTCATCACACATGAGAACTACAAACAGCAAACCATTGATTCTCTTCCAGACCTAAACCCTGGAAACATCATCACCGAACCTTCACGGAATAACACGGCCGCTTCTATTGCCCTTGGATCTTTCATATTGTCTCAAAAAAATAAAGAAGCCATTTGTATCGTAGCAGCTTCGGACCACATTATATCCGACGCTCTCGAGTTGGAGCGCCTTATGGAATCAGCTTGCGCACATGCAGATGCTTATCAGTGCCTGGTGACATTGGGTATAAAGCCTACAAGACCTGATACAGGTTATGGCTATATGGAATTTTCAACCGACGACGATTCAGCTATTCGGAGGGTTACTTCGTTTCGCGAAAAACCAAATGCAACCGATGCTTTATTTTATATGGAATCTGGAAATTTTTTGTGGAACTCCGGTATATTCATATGGAGACTTGTTGATATTCTTGATGCTTATAAGGAGTTTTCACCTGGCATTTATGAAATATTGAGCAGAGGAGAAAATGTATATGGAACGGAAGGTGACCAGGTATTTATATCAAGTGAGTATCCTAAAACAGAAAAAATAGCGGTGGATTATGCCATTCTTGAGAAAGCAAAAAATGTTTTTGCGATTCCTTGCGACATCGGATGGTCGGATCTTGGAACGTGGAATTCACTATATGACATTCATATAAAAGATGAAAATCAAAATGCAATATTAAGTACACCTGTTTATCTTGAAAATACAAATCGAACATTGATCAAATCACAGCACGACAAGCTCGTTGTTATCAAAGGGCTTGAAGATTTTATTGTGGTCGATACGGATGATTGTTTATTGATCTTTCCAAAGGTCGATGAGCAAAAGATAAAGGAATTAAAGGACAACCTTAGGATTGAAGGATTGGAACAATACCTCTGATAGAGATGAAAGTTAAGCGAATAATTATCGTCGCCAACACCACCTGGAATATTTATAATTTCAGATTGAACATCATACGAAAGCTGATCAGCGAAGGACATGAAGTAATCGTCATGGCACCGGTGGATAAATTTATTTTTTATACCGAAACCCTACCGGAGGTTCAACACATCCCGATACATCATCTTCATCGCGATAGTGTAAATCCCTTCCGGGATATCAGATTGGTTCTCGAATTTGTCAAATTATATAGACATTTTAAACCTGATCTCGTGCTCCACTACACAGTCAAGCCAAACATATTTGGAGGATTTGCTGCACGAATACTTGGAATACCGTCAGTTGCGGTAGTAACAGGTCTGGGATATTCGCTGATTCATGAAGGATGGATCAACAGGATCACAAGAGTGCTGTACAAATTCTCTCTGCCCTATCATCGAAAAGTTATTTTTGAAAATATCGATGACAAAAAATTATTTGAAGACGAAGGCCTTATTTCATCTTCAAGGAGCATGTCGATTAAAGGATGCGGGGTAGATACATCAGCCTTTAGCCCGAATGGAGATGGAAGAAAAGAAGGAATGATCACATTTACATTTATTGGCCGCTTGCTCTATGATAAAGGGGTGAGAGAATTTATAGAGGCAGCGCAATTAATTAAGTCCAATCATCATATACGTTTTTGGCTTGTGGGTGAAATTGACAAAGAGAATCCTTCATCCATCAGCAATGAAGATCTGATGAAATGGATTCGTGATCCTAAAATTCAATACCATGGCGCAACAGATAATATCCGAAAATTTATTGAAAAATCTGACTGTATCATTTTGCCGTCTTATCGTGAAGGAATGCCTCGCGTGATCATGGAAGCAATGGCAATGGAACGTCCTGTCATCACTACAAATACTGCCGGATGTAGAGAAACAGTAGATGATAATATAAATGGTTATTTAGTACCAGTTAAAAATAGTGAGGCATTAGCTAAGGCGATGAACAAGTTTATTCAACTAAATACTGATGCAAGAATGCAAATGGGGAAGGCCGGTCGGATAAAGGTTTTGAATGAATTTGATGATAACATTATTGCTGATCAATTATATAGTGCATTAAAAGATAATTTATAGATCTTTAAAATTGAAATACAGTAGAATTGCCTGGATTATTTATCCATTACGAATAATATGAAATTAATAAACACTAACCGGAATAAAAAAACTGCAATAAATAGCTAAATGGGGGGCATAAAAACATTTTTGATCAAATATTTTCCTTCGCTGGGGAAATTGAAAAGATGGCTTGTAGCTGCATTGGATTCAGGCTCAGCTAATAAGTCGACGTATTCACAATTTGGCGAAGATGTATTTATAACAGAAAAGCTTGAAGAATATGATCTCATTACTGCATTATACGTGGATGTGGGAGCAAACCACCCAACCGATATTTCAAATACATATCTCCTATACCGCAAAGGGTATAGTGGAATTGTTATTGAGCCCAATGCAGAGCTTATTGGATTATTCAGGACATTCAGGAAAAGGGATATTGCGATGATGATTGGATGCAGTAATGTGTGCAGCATATTAAAATTTAATATTTCAAAAACCCCCGTTTTGAGCTCGTTTTCTGGCGACAGAGATAACCTGAATGTGTATAAGCAAGTGTATGTGCCCGTTTTAACACTGGATGCAGCCATGACGAACATAGAATGCCCAATTGTCAGCTTTTTAAATATCGATGTTGAAGGTTTGAATTTTCAGGTTCTCGAAGGGGCAGTTGAGCTATTAAAAAGGACTTTACTTCTTTGTATTGAATTTGATACCGAAGAAGATAAGGTAAAAATTAAAACCATTCTGGGTGATCAGTTTGAATTAATAAATGTCTTTCATTGTAACTTAATATTTTTAAATAGCAAACTTTCTATATCCCTGCGTCATAAGGCCCATCAATTAGCTCATTGAATTCTCCTTCCCGCTTTCTATTCCTGCTTTACCATTACCCGCCATTGCCGGGAATTTCTCCCAAGAGAAATTATCTCATTTCATCCGAAATAGCAAGAAAGTCTTCATTCACTTTAATTTTCACGTCAACGAAATCAAAGCAATCACGTGATGAAGGCAATACTAAAGTGGAAACAATTTCAGCTTTTGATTTTAGATATTTTTTGCGAAAAAAGAATTCTGGCGGATCGATTGTGGATAAAAGAAAGAATAGTCTTTGGTTTCAACGGGCAATTAAACTGATGAATACATTTCCTTTTTCCATATTGATAGGTGAAGGCGGTCCGGTATACCTGATGAATCTAATTTGGAAAGGAAACAAGGCTATACGAAAGCACAAAGTCACACACCTGTATTCATCATTCAGGCCATTTACGGATCATTTTGCAGCTTACATTTTGAAAAAAATGAATCCACATATTTACTGGATTGCCGATTTCAGAGACCTGATGTTTGATCCTTATTTTAATAAGATTTATTTTAGGAAAATCCACAATAGATTTTTTAGAAATATTTTTTGCACAGCCAATGTGGTCACAACGATTTCAGATGGACTGGCTGAAAAATTAAGAGCCTACAATTCAAATGTGATCACTCTGAAAAATGGGATCTCGAAATTTCCTGAACTATTTATACCCACTCCTGCTTTGAAATTTACTCTGGCATACACTGGCTCAATGTATCTCAATCAAAAAAATGCTGAACCGCTTTTTATTGCTGTCAAACAATTGATTGACGAAGGAAAACTGGCTATGGAAAATGTAAGCATTGCATATGCAGGCAAAGATTCATTTTATTGGCATGATATGGCTGATACCTATAAGCTTTCAGATGTGATTGATGATCGTGGAGTCCTTTCGACAAATGACGCTATGATAATTCAAAATGATGCCTGCATCAATGTATTACTTACTATATCATCCGACGAACAAACCGGGATACTGACCGGAAAAATGATTGAATACTTTGAATCAGGTAGTCCTGTACTTGCTATTGTCAAAAACCAAATCGATCCCGAGCTTGAAACTCTTTTAAAAGAACTCCATATCGGAAAATCATATTCTGATATGCCTTCTGATTTGTCAGGTATTAAAGAATTTATTTTCGAAGAATATACTCACTGGCAAAAATCAGGAATGAACAGAAAAGCTGTTGATCCGGATGTGTTGAAAAAAAAGTATTCAGTCGAAGTGACGATGAAGCCGTTGTATGAAAGGATTGGTATTAACCACCTACACCATGAAAAGGTGGACTTTATTAAATTGTAATGCCTATTTATGTGGGAAAAGATTAAGTCCCCTTCAGATGATTTAGGAGAAGAATCAAAAGCACGTGCAGGTGTACTGCATCTACCGCATGGCGATGTGGAGACACCAATATTCATGCCGGTCGGTACAGCAGCTACTGTGAAAGCTGTCCATCAGCAGGAATTAAAAGATCAAATCGGGGCGCAGATTATTTTAGGAAATACATACCACTTATATCTGCGTCCTGGGATGGAAGTGATCACCTCTGCAGGAGGTTTGCATCAGTTCAATCATTGGGATCGTCCGATACTTACGGACAGTGGTGGATATCAGGTGTATTCTTTAAGCAAGCAAAGAAAAATCAAAGAAGAAGGCGTGAAATTCCGTTCGCATATTGATGGATCGCCTCACATGTTCACACCAGAATTCGCTATTGATATTCAGCGTCAGATTGGAGCGGATATCATTATGGCATTTGATGAATGCACACCTTATCCTTGTGATGAAAAATATGCAACCAGATCTATGCATATGACGCATCGTTGGCTGGATCGCTGTATCACGCATCACGCATCCACTTCCGGAATGTATGGCTACGATCAGATCCTGGCGCCTATCGTGCAGGGCAGCACTTATCCGCATCTCCGAAAGCAATCCGCAGAATACATAGCTTCAAAAGAAATGCCTATCAATGCAATAGGTGGCCTCTCTGTCGGCGAGCCACATGAAGATATGTATGCGATGACTTCACTAGTGTGTGATATTCTGCCATCAGATAAACCTCGCTATCTGATGGGCGTTGGTACGCCAGCAAATATTCTTGAATGCATATCATTGGGTATTGACATGTTCGATTGCGTTTTACCTACACGAAATGCACGACATGGACTTCTTTATACTTCACGAGGTATTGTCCATATTCGAAATAAAAAATGGCAGCAATGTCATGAAGCGATTGATCCTGAATCATCTGCTTCCACAAGTCGTGACCACACACTTGCCTACCTGCGCCACCTCGTCATCTCCGGCGAACCACTTGGCGCAATGATTTCCTCTCTTCAAAATCTCTCCTTTTATCTCAAGCTCGTGCGCGATGCACGAACGCACATCCTTGATGGCACCTTCCAGTCCTGGAAGGACGCTTTACTTCCCATCCTTACACAATCTGCAGAAGCATGACTTCCACATCCCTGCGACATTTGAAGCTTGAGTTTCACACCCCTGGGACATTTGAAGCTTGAGCTTCAAATCCATATTCACCATCATATTCTATTGCCCGACTTTGAAAAGAAGCTTTTAGCTTCTCAGTAAAATCTAACCCCTTGCCTCGCCTTGCCTCTGACATCTTCCTCCTAAATCCAAAATCGGCAATCGTAAGTCGAATGAGTTTTAACACAATTTTATCGCCCTATATGACAATATCCGGCCATTTCAAAAGTTTATAATCTCGGTGAAATGGCTTGGCTCCCTCGTTTTTATTTTTTGGTCTTTCTGCATGCATGCCCAGGAAATGGCAAGTATTGAATATTCACCAGACGTCGATTTCAACTGGAGTATATTCAAAGGCAAACCCAACCTGCGCCATGAGTCTTCGACAGAAAAAAACACGGCTGCCGTCACAGTTTCCTCTCTCAATTATAAAACCTCTGTCAAAGGCAAAACGGCAACCATCAAAGTCTCCGCATATTTCCTTCCCTTTGAATCATGGACACGCTATCCAAAGCTTGATCACCCGGATGATGCGCTCAATCATGAAAAACGGCATTTCGATATCTGCGAAATCTATGCCCGCAAGATCCGTCAGGCTATTCTTCAAGGTCATTTTTCCCAAAACCGTTTCAGCTCCTCACTGGAAAATATGTTCAACAAACTTGTCAGTGAATACAGAGCCGAACAAATAAAATATGATCGCGAGACCAGGCATTCGCTCGACAATGGCCAACAGACCCGATGGAATAAATCCATAGATGCCCAACTTGCAGCTACTACTGATTACTCAAGCAACACATTAAGGATCCAGCTCTATTGAATTAGGCTAAGAAAATTAAACTTTCCGGCTAATCTGGACGTCCCTCCCATTCTTTCTGTTTTTAACACTTTCGCATATAGAAATATCTGTGTTCAAATAATAATTTATATTTGAACACAGAGAAAAGTAAAATTCGTTTCAGGCAGGTAATTTTTTTTAGGTATTACTATTTTATTAATTTCTTGATTGAGTGTTGGGAAACACACGATTTGAGGATTTTGCGTGCAAATATTTTTTAACAATAAAACCAACTCGTTTATGCTTTTAGCATTCTCATCCAACCTATTAAAAAATTGGAAGTCTGAATTCATACGTGGAATCTGCCTTTTGACTTTTTTATCCCTGTTGAGCGCTCTTCCGGGATTTACGTTGCTCGCTCCTCCCGCAAACGATGATTGCGCGAATGCCATTAACCTCGTCGTAGGAGCCAGCTGTGTGGCTACTGCAGGAACTAATGTGGAAGCCACACAAAGTATAGCACCTATTACATGTGCTGGTTTCACAAGCAGCTCCGCCCTGGATGTGTGGTACAAATTCACAGCTGTAGCCACTTCACAAACAGTGACAGTTGTAGGCGGTAGCGGATTTGATGCAATCATAGATGTCAGATCAGGAGCCTGCAATGGAACGAATATAGGTTGTGCCGATGCGACAGTCAGTGGAGGTACTGAAACCGTAACTGTTAGTGGGCTGACAATAGGTACTGTGTACTTGGTACGAGTATACGGATGGGCAGGTGGCACAGGAACTTTTACAGTCTGCGTTACAGGAGCTCCTTCGGCCCCGCCAAATGATGATTGTGCTAATGCCATCAATTTAACATCCGGGACGACCTGCGTTCCAACAGCCGGATCAAATGTGAATGGAACACAAAGTATTGCTCCTATCACATGCGCCGGCTTCACAAGCTCCTCATCAGTGGACGTATGGTACAAATTCACAGCTGTAGCCACTTCACAAACAGTGACAGTTGCAGGCGGTAGCGGATTTGATGCAATCATAGATGTCAGATCAGGAGCCTGCAATGGAACGAATATAGGTTGTGCCGATGCGACAGTCAGTGGAGGTACTGAAACCGTAACTGTTAGTGGGCTGACAATAGGAACTGTGTACCTGGTACGAGTATATGGATGGGCCGGTGGCACAGGAACATTTACGATCTGCATAACCGGTACTCCTGCCGGTCCCGCAAATGATGATTGTGCTAATGCAACCACCTTAACTCCGGCTGCTACCTGCACCCCTACCAACGGAACTACAGTTGGAGCTACTCAAAGCATTCCAGCGATCACCTGTGCATCTTTTACCGGCACAGCAGATGATGATGTATGGTATAAATTCGTAGCTACGGCAACTAATCATACGGTTACAGTTGTTGGCGGAGCCAGTTTTGATGCAGTGGTAGACGTCCGATCAGGCGTATGTAATGGTTCGAACATAGGATGTGCTGATGCCACCGTCAGTGGCGGCACTGAAATTGTAATGCTTAGCGGCCTGACTATAGGTACTACCTATCTTATTCGGGTCTACAGCTTTAGCAGTTTAGTAAGTGCTCAGGGTACATTTACAATCTGTGTTACTACATCTGGACCTGCTAATGACAATTGTGCGAGCGCCGTCTTACTTACTCCCGGCACTACCTGCACACCTACTAATGGAACAACTGTAGGTGCTTCACAAACTATCCCTGCCATCACATGCGGTTTATTTACAGGAACTGCCGACGATGATGTTTGGTATCAATTTGTCGCAACATCTTCTAATCATACGGTAATTGTCGCAGGATCTGCTGGCTTTGATGCAGTAGTGGATGTGCGATCCGGTGCCTGCAATGGTTCGAATATAGGCTGTGCAGATGGGACAGCCAGTGGCGGTACGGAAACAGTTGTCTTAAGTGGTTTAATACCAGGCACAACTTACCTGGTTCGTGTATACAGTTTTGGAAGCACTGCAGGCAATCAGGGTGCTTTTACTATTTGTATTACCACATCGGGACCCTCAAATAATGATTGCGGAAATGCAACTTCTCTGATACCGGGGGCCAGTTGTACTCCAACGAACGGAACAACCGTGGGTGCTACGCAAAGCATAGCGGCAATTACATGCGCTACCTTTACCGGAACAGCTGATGATGATGTGTGGTATCAGTTCGTGGCCACGTCAACTAATCATACAGTTACAGTCGTTGGATCTCCGGTTTTTGATGCAGTGGTTGATGTTCGATCTGGTGCTTGCAACGGCTCAAACATCGGATGCGCGGATGCAACTGTAAGTGGAGGAACAGAAACGGTGGTATTATCGGGACTGATGATTGGCACGACTTACTTTGTCCGTGTATATAGTTTTGGAAATACAGCTGGCAATCAGGGATCATTTACGATATGTGTAGTATCACCAAATGCTGCTCCCGGTTGCCCACCTAATCCAACCAGCCCAACCAATGGACAGGTATCGTGTCCTTCAGCTACTACAACTCTTTCATGGCCTGCAGTGGGCGGCGCCACAAGTTATGATGTGTACTTCGGAACTTCCACACCTCCACCATTTATTGCTAATACTTCAAGTACAACTTTTTTGACTAATACACCTTCAAATACAACTTATTTTTGGCAGATCCGACCTGTCAATAGTTCGGGGACCGCTACAGGATGCACGATTTGGAATTTCGTAAAAAGTGATGTTTTGGCGCCGGTGATTACATGTCCTGCAAATGTCACGGCCTTTACACCTGTAGGTTCATGTGCAGCGACGGCAACGTATGGAGCCATTACAGCCACAGATAATTGTACAGCTCCCATGATCACACTTGTTTCCGGAAGTACCTCTGGTTCATCCTTTCCAATTGGTGTGAATACAATTATCTACCGGGCAACAGATTCAGCAGGCAATAGCTCGACCTGCTCATTTACTGTTACCGTGATTGATAATATTGCACCAGCGATAACATGTCCGGCCAATGTAACTGTGAACACAGCCCCCGGTGTTTGTAATGCAGTAGCAACTTATGGAGCCATTATAGCCACAGATAATTGTACGGCTCCCACCATCACACTTGTTTCCGGAGGCACTTCCGGATCGACATTCCAGTTAGGAGTCAATACAATTATTTACCGGGCTACCGATCTTGCAGGGAACAGCGCAACATGCGCATTTACGGTTACTGTTCTTGATATTCAAGCCCCAACGATCACTTGTCCGGTGGGTCTCACCGTGCAATGTGCTTCATTGGTGCCATCAGTAGCTACAGGATCAGTTATTGCGGCTGACAATTGCGGTCCTCCGACAATTTCTTTTGTGGCTGATGTGATTTCTAATCAAACCTGTGCCAACAGGTTCACTCTCACACGCTATTACCGCGCCACTGATGCTTCGGGAAATTCTGCTTCCTGTTCTCAAATAATTATAGTGAATGACAATACAGCTCCAGTCATCACATTTACAGATCCGCTGATTTCTAATCTGTCCAATGGAGGCAGATTTGATGTACAATGTCAGGGACAGGACCCAAACTGGGATCTTCCGATGCTCGGTGCAAACAGTGTAAGCGTTGCTGAAAACTGCGGAACTGCTACTGTGGTATTTAATCAGGTTTTACAGGATCAGGGAAATTGTCCTGTGGATGGATACATCATATTATACAGGCTTACATGGACGGCAACAGATGCGTGCGGCAACAGCAGTTCAAAATTTGTTTACATGGCTCTGGTGGATCATATCGCTCCGATATTGTTTAATATTCCGGCGAGTATTACCGTCAATTGTGATGAAATTCCTGTTCCTCCTTCCAATGTATATGCAACCGATGAATGTATTGATGCATCGCTCATTCAATATAGTGAGTCACCTTTAACACAAGGATGCCAGGATGGCCAGATCATCACAAGATCATGGGTTGCTTCAGACCAGTGTGGTAATAAATCTACGGGGATTCAACACATCACCCTTGTGGATCATAAGGCACCCATTCTTGAAATATTGCAACCTGAACTACAAGATGCAACCGATGGAACTATTATAAAATATACCTGCAACGATGGCGGCATACCTGATTTCTATGATGACCTTGATGCGGAATCCGTTTATAGCGCACCTTCTTGTGGAAACACTGCAACAATCAAATTCGACAGGAACATCATTCATTCTGTCAATTGCAAGAGGGCCGGTTTCCTCGAACAGCAGACAGTTCACTGGCATGCAGTTGATAATTGCGGAAATGCTACAGACCTGACTATTATAGCACAACTGATAGACACCGAAGCACCTGTAATAGAAGGCGTACCAGACACTGCTTGTATTGATGATCCCGCTTTAAAATTTGTTGGAGCTATCGACAATTGTGATAATGCATATTTGTATTACTGGGATGTAAAAATTCCAAACCCTTGTGGTTCCGGTTTCGGTGTAAGACGTACATATGAGGCAAATGATGGTTGTGGAAATTTCACAAGGGATACCGCTATCCTCATTCCAAATGATCATAAAGGACCAGACATGCATTTTGTGAATCCGATTTTGCAAAATATACCTCCGGGTCAGGCATTGATGATTGAGTGTTCAGGCCAGCATGGGCATTATACCTCTTTTGGTATAAACGATGTGAGTGTTGATGATGATTGCCAGGGGGTGACTGTAACTTTTCATGAAAATATTTTGGAATCAAATGACTGCACAAACGGAATTCTAGCAACTATTTTATTGCAATGGAAAGCCATTGATGTATGTGGAAATAGTTCAAATCTTTCAGTTCAGGCTAACATAGTGGATCATACCGCTCCTGTGCTTCTTAATTTCAGATCAGATATAACTATCGGATGCAGGGATAGCCTTCCGTCTATCCAGGCTGTGGACAATTGCGGGGAGGCTTCACTCCTCATTACCGAATCTATAAGACCGGGAGTCTGTGAATCCGAATATGAATTGACACGCACTATTACAGCGACAGACCAATGTGGTAATGTTACTCACGCCACACAGGTTGTACATGTTGGTAATGGAAACGGTCCGGTCATACATGGAGTGATACCCGAGTTATGCGATGACCTTACCATCCCTGACATCACAGCAGTTGATCCATGCACAGGAAAAAATGTTCAGGTTGCGATGACTGAGCAAATTTTGGAATCACAGTGCCGCGATGGCATGATCCATCAACGTATATGGACTGCAACAGATGCATGTGGCAATGTTTCTACTGCCGTACAAATCATCATCGTTGGAGACAAGACACCTCCACAGATCCAAATACCGACATATTCAATCATCCTCAAATACCTTGACGCGCCAGGTAAGAACTATGTCAACCTATCTCAGAAAGACATCATCGAAAAGCTGAATGGGTTGAACGATGGCAGTGTGTATGTCAGTGATGAGTGTGATCTTCAGGTCATCCCGCAATTCAGCCTCAAGGTCAGCTATTCAGGCAATTGTGATGAAGATGGATATTTCGAGCATAGAATTTATACATGGTGGGCTACCGATGTATGCGGAAATTCATCTTCGATTTCATTTGATGTTTATATCATAGATGATGTCGCACCGGTATTATTGGATCTGCCGGTTGCTGCAACCATAATTTGTGATCAATTACCTCCTGTTCAAGTAGTACATGCAAGTGATCCTGCTCAGCCTGTTTCAGTGGTTTATTCACAATCCACACATCCCGGCAATGGAACTGGTGTGTTTGATGTCACGAGGACCTGGACCGCAACAGATGCTTGCGGCAATGTCACTATCGGTACACAACATATCACCTGGATCCCTGATACCAAACTGGAGTGCGAAATCGTCCTGCCTCAATTGATTGAATGCAATTCACATAATGTAGTGATTGCAAGTAATCTGACAGGAGGACTTGGCGCCGTGACCTATGAGTGGGAAGTTTTAGGACAAGGCTTTATTGAAAGTGGTCAGGGAACTTCTGAAATATCCATTTATGTCGGATGGACAGAGATCACTATCGTGCTCACTGTAAAAGATGTTTATGGGTGTACGACTACCTGCTCGACGGATATTCAGTGTATTGATAACTCAGCCAATCCTTATACTGGTGATCCTAATCCTGCAGATCCAAAATCTTTAAAAACTTCTGATTTAAAGAAAGGAAATGATATCGATGTTTCCACCAAACTTTCGGGACTGAACCTATGGCCCAATCCTGTCAACGGAAGCATCAATATAAGTTTCGTCTCTCAGCTAAATCAGAAAGTTGAATACAGGATGGTGAATTTCCTTGGTCAGTCTGTCCTCTCAGATAATATGAATGCAAAGAAAGGTCCAAATGCGCAACATATCGATGTCAGCCATCTTGCTGAAGGCAGCTATCTGGTGGAAGTTAAAACTGTGACAGGTACATACACCAAAATAATTGTGATCATGAGGAATAATTAGTGAAATAAGGGAAAATCCGCCCTGCCTCGTAGCAACAATTTTAATAAAAAGGAAAGGACAATCAGTATGGTTGTCCTTTCTCATTATATATGGTATCATCCAACTCTTCAATCAACGTCTCATATTCTTTAATGGGGATTACTAGGTTTACCCGATAAGGTTGACTCGTTTCTTTCTGCCCCGAATTGCACGAATTAACACTAATTTGAAACCGTATAAATCTCTGGCAATAACAGCTAAAATTTTCCACTTCAATCTCTTCTGCCTTTTATTTATTGATGTCAGAGGCAAGTATAATTTCTATGGTGCCGAATGACTAATTTTACGCAGTAATACCAGACAAATGCAACTTTCGAAAGTCATCTTTTGGGATACTGACTACGATAAAATAGAGTGGGAAGAAAAAGCTCGCTTTGTGATCTCGCGTGTGGTGATGTATGGTACCATTGAAGACTGGCATGCAATCAAATCTTTTTATGGTCTTGAGAGAATTAAGACCGAAATGTTGCAAGAGCGTTATCTTGATAATAAATCCCTTAGTTTTTTAAGTTGCATTTTTGATATACCCAAAGAACAATTTCGATGTTATACCGAGAAGCTGTCTTCCCAGGCACACTGGAACTTCTAAAAAAAATTATGGCTAAACCGGCTTTAACCGGTTTTAATCTTGCGGGTGGCACATCTTTGGCATTGCAGATTGGTCACAGACTTTCAGTTGACTTAGACCTTTTTGGGATAAGGCCCTTTGAAGCACAAGAAATTTTGGATGAATTACACGATTTAGAACCAATAAATATACTTTCTCAAAGTAAAAATATATTTGTTTTAAATGTCGGAGATGTAAAAGTTGATTTTGTAAATTATCGATACCCACTTATTTCAGCGATTACAGAAATTGAAGGCATACGACTTGTTTCCATTCCTGACATCGGAGCCATGAAGCTTGCAGCTATTGCAGGAAGGGGAAGAAAAAGAGATTTTTATGATTTGGTATTCCTCCTGCGTCAATATTCATTACCTGAGCTGATAGAATTTTATCATAGAAAATTTGATGACGGATCTGAATTTGCTGTTATTCGAAGCATGACTTATTACGAGGACGCTGATATGGATGATAATGTAGTGATGATTAAAGAAAATCTCAAATGGAGTGACGTGAAAGATGTCATATCGGCTGAAGTGAAAAAATATTATTGATATACCTAAGTCGAAGGCGTATTACCTAGTCGAAGCATATTTCCCTATTTTCGCACCCCCATATAATTCAACATTCAAAATCGTCAATTGTAAATAGAAAATGGCCAACGAAAAAGTAATATT
>JBDUDG010000007.1:0-26394 GCA_040003045.1 Saprospiraceae bacterium
GTTTTTTTGTGGTTCGAAGATGATCTTTTTTGCCTGGTCAACATGTGGTTTGTCATCTATTATATTTCTCAAAAAACGAATACTACATTTTTCAGAGTGTTTCCGAAGGAGGATAAAATGCGATGGAGTGGATTTGCAAAAAGCGAACCTGTAGAATTAGTGGATTGTTTTCAAAAACGTGTTGAGCTTAAAGCGTCGGACATTTTATTGTCAAATCATCTTTGGGCAGCATATGTTGATCATGATGCAGCAACATTGAAAAAATTGTCCACGATTGTCTCCAATGGATTCCGATTTTTGCCTGATGTCATCCAGGCACAACTTGATCGAGCATCCTCTGACGACAAACCTGGTCGACCGCAGCAGGCACTCATTGATATATTGAATGATGGAAAATCAAATTTCTATGAAATCTATGAAGACTTTTGGGCACGAAATTCTATCTATGGTTTCGGCGATCTCCAGGTATATAATATGCTGAAGGAAATGGAGATTGAATTTTTGGGAGAGCCTTTTTAATTTAAAATAAAGTCTCGCCATTAATTATTTTACGTAAGTCTTTCCGGGCCGCTGCCATTTTCATCAAGAAGAAACAAACCGTCAATACAGTAGGGGGTTAAACGGGACTTTATCCAATCCAGCACAGAAGGCCTGAATGAAGATGGATAAAGCAGATGAACATTTGGACCTGCATCAAGTGTAAAACAAACAGGTATACTTGTTTCTTTTCTAAAGCGCCATACTTCTTTGATAATGGAGACGGTATTTGATTCCATCAGAATAAACGGTGTCTTACTGCTCATCATCAGAGCGTGAAGATGAAGCGCCTCTGATTCGCAGATAGAAATAAATGATTCAGGGTTGTCATTTGTGTTCATGGCGGTGATCAATGATGACAGGTTGAGGTTGGCTTGTGCGAATCGGGGTGCAGCATAAGGATGATCATTCATCAGCTGATGGCCTGCGGTGCTTGAGATACCTTTCTCTTCGGCACTCACCACTAAAATAGTATCCTGGTAATCTTTATACACATCAGAAATATGATCAGCCCATGGAATGGCGTGTAGATCGCTGCTATCAAGAATATTCTTCACTTCCCCCCAGAGGGCAGCTACGGGAAAAACAGAACGACATGCGCTACCCGAGGCAAGTCGTGCCATTTCAGAAACAGTGTACTTCCGGGAGAGATTATTTATATTTTCTGGTTGAGAATTTATTTGGGAGTCGATGGATGTAATACATAATGCCAATGCACTCATGGCGCTCGCAGATGATGCGATGCCGGCACCGTGCGGAAATGTGTTGACAGAATCGATGATGATCGCGGCATTTTGAAGCCACGGCACCCGAGTATATATTTTTTGTAAAAAGGATTTGATTTTTGGCTCAAAAGCAGGGCGTTCATTTCCGGCATATAGAACAGTTAATGAAGGCGCTGAAGACTCAGGTGTCACCTTAATGAACATGTCGGTGTGACATGCTGAGAGCGTAAAACTTAATGAGGGGTTGTTAGGTAATTGGGTACCATGTTTCCCCCAATATTTTATTAAAGCGATATTGGAGGGTGAGCGCCAGGATGAAATGAGGGTCATGGGTAATTCAATTCAGCTGTAAAGGTACAAGCGAAAAACGAAGAGTGAAAAGCGTGGCTTAATCAGAGTAACTCATCCCCGGACAGTTCAGTAATCAGCATGAAAACGATGAATAAATAATGAAAATGCAAAGGTGATCAATCGACGTTGATTTCGAAATCGCTGAGGATCATGTCAAGGATTTTATCCTCTCCGGGTGTGTAGCCTTCTTTGAGGTCATAACCATAAAGCCTTCCGATGGCCTGCCATTTAGCTGCAGTAAAACCGCCTCGAACATATTTCAGTACTTCGTACATCGGGGTATCCAGGTGCCGTTCGATCATTTTTACCAGGATCTTGCCCTGAGTACGGGTCAGGTTTTTGAGTGGGTCCGTGAAGTCTTCTTTCGCGTCTTTCTGCATGGATTTGGCGTATTTCTTCGCCTTCCCATGTTTCATTCCTTCTGTATCCTCCTGGTATTGTCGATAGAGCTTAATACTTTCAATGGCGTAGGGTAGCACATCGGTGGCATATCTCCTGTATCGCATATACTGTCGGTATTCCTCATCATTGGCAAAAACCCGGGGGGCTTTGACCACAACTTCGGGAATGGTGGCTACGAAAATAGTGTCATTCCCTACAATCCGGATGCGCATGACCCTTCCATCCTGATGGACTATGGTAGTGTCATACCCAGCTTCCTGGGCATAAAGCCCGGAGGACGCCATCAGTAGACAAAACACCATGAGGGAATAAGCAAAAGGCTTCATTATCGATAATAACGACGAAGATACTTATGTAGTTTGCGACTCCGCCTTACAAGACAGGACATTAGGGTATGAATAACATCGTGTAATGGATCAGTGGCACATCGCCCCTGACAAATACCCAGGTGTTTTGCCTCTTATTGAATAATAACCATGACCAGACAAACATAGCCTCCTGAGTTGAGAAGATTGTTTTTAAAGCGACCCTTCCATACCAACAAAAGATCTTTTATGATGTAGACCTTATTTGACTTGCCATCATAAAGGAGCAATTCACAGAAACGGTGGAAACGCCCGGACTAAATGAAACAATTAAAAAATTAATTATTTATTTCCACAAGACCGTTCAACAGATCTTCAATCAAGGCTATGTTTTTGTCCACGATATCTTCAGAAGAATACACCAGGAATTGGGTAGCGCCTCCGTTAATGGAGTAATAATATCCGTAATAAGAAAATTTGATATCCTGGATGGTGCCAGTCATTCGCATCATGAGCACCTTCAATCCATTGACATACCTGTATTCTTTCTGAACCACCTTGACATCCGGAGCGGCATCTCGGGCGTTATCGAGGGCAATATTGGCCAATGACTCTAGAGGGAGATTGAGCTTTTCAGTGATCATCATTCCATAGAGCCCAGATTCCGTATTGTTGATTTCATATTCAGCAGCTTCTGTTTCGGCAGCCTTTTTAAAAGTCCATTTTTTAGGATCCAGGTAGGTGCCGATATTTATCCTTGTGCTTTTCAGCAAAAAAGATGAAGCCTCATCTTTATTATATTTTTGAGAGCTGGTATGTATATCGGCTACATTGATAGAGTCTTTATGCAGATAGACCCAGGTGCCATTATCATAAAGCACGACCTGGTCCCCGGTTTCGGTAACTGCAGAAACCTGTGAAAAAACGGGAAGGGCGAGAGCTAACAGAGCTACGAAAAGAACAAGCTTCTTCATACTTTTTTCTTAGATAAGGTAAAGACAAATTCAGGAAACCTAAAAGTAAAAGCAAAACTCATATGTATCCTAAAGAGTTTCATCCTGACAAGATTGAAACGGCAAACATATGTAATCTACAGATCAAGAAGGACTGATAATTTTGAACAAAAGACTTTCGTTTTGATTTCAGTAAGTGACTTTGTAAAATATAGTGTACTCCGGGTTTTCCGATCTCTTCTCAAATAACCGGGATTATAGTTTAGCATGTATTTTTGGGTCACCATTCAAAAAAAACACATCGTGATTACAACCCAATTTTCCCCGCGGCTGTTGATTTTATTGACACTGACCATTTTTGTTTTTTGCAAAAACAAGAATGCGAACACGGTGGCACATACGGCTTCCCCGGCACCATCAGCTGCTCTTAAAGTAGATGGTCTGATCACAAAAGACCAACCGCTAAGCGCCAATATTGAGGTGCCCGGCACAGTTCAGGCTTACGAAACTACTGAAATTCACCCCGAAGTGTCAGGGAGGCTCGTCAATCTAAACCTAAAGGAAGGGGGTAACGTATCCAATGGGGCACTTTTAGCAAAACTTTACGATGGAGATCTTCAGGCTCAGATGCGGAAACTGGATGTCCAATTGAAAATAGCAGACCAGACAGAAAAAAGACAGGCCGAACTCCTAAAGATCCAGGGCATCAGTCAGCAGGAATATGATTTGAGCCTTTTACAGGTACAGGGACTGAAAGCCGACAAAGACATCGTATCAGAAAGCATACGTAAGACCGAAATTAGAGCACCTTTCTCCGGTAAGCTCGGTCTTAGAAACGTAAGCCCCGGTGCCTATGTCACCCCTTCAACTGTGTTGTCGAACATAAGTGAAGTGGACAGGCTCAAAATTGAATTTAATGTTCCGGAACGCTATGGGTCCCTATTGAAAAACGGATTGCAGATTTTATTTACCGTGGACGGCTCTACCACCACTTATAAAGCGAACATAGTCGCAACTGAGATTGAAATAGATGAAAACACCAGAAGCCTTGCAGTGCGTGCACTGATCCTTCAAAAAGATAAAATGCTCATCCCTGGCACATTTGCAAAAGTGAAGATCGTCCTGGGTGAAAATGCAAACGCCCTGCTCATCCCCAACAGCGCTATCCTACCACTAGGGAGAAAAAAACAAATCTATCTGTACAAATCCGGCAAAGCTGTAGCCACTGATATTGTGACCGGTGTTCGTGACAGCACCAACATACAGGTGGTGACCGGAATTAAACAAGGAGACACAGTGATCACTTCAGGGATACTTTTTTTGAGACCAGGAATTGAGGTAGTATTGGTTAAAATTAATTGAGGTACGGTCGTGAGATGTGAAAAAAAACTAGTTGAAATACAAATTGATAGCCAATGACGCCGCTAATATTCATTAAGTATTAAAGCATTATTAGTAACGAATGACGAATTAAGCCAAATAAGTAAAGCACTAAACACTAAAAGAATAATGACGAATCCAATTTCACTCACGATTCACGATTCACGATTCACGATATGAACCTCTCCGAGTTAAGCCTCAGACGCCCCGTCCTTTCAGTGGTATGTTCCATCGTGATCATCATCTTCGGAGGGATAGGGTTTAAGTTTTTAAGTGTGCGCGAGTATCCTGCTATTGATCCGGCGGTCATCAATGTCAAAACTTCTTATGTCGGTGCAAATGCAGACATCGTCGAGCAACAAATCACGGAGCCTCTTGAAAAAGTAGTCAATGGTGTGCAGGGCGTAAAAAACATCACCAGCACCAGCGCTCAGGGAAGCAGCAATATCACCGTTGAATTTGAACTAGGGGTGGATCTCGAAAGAGCGGCCAATGATGTGCGAGATAAAGTATCCCAGGCCTCAGGAAACCTGCCACAGGATATTGATGCCCCCCCAACAATCAACAAAGCAGACTCTGACTCTGATCCGATCTTGTTTTTGCAAATACAAAGTGAGAATAAAGGACTGATGGAGCTGACAGACTACGCTGAAAATGTAGTGCAGGAAAGATTACAGACAGTGCCCGGAGTCAGTGGTGTCAACGTACTTGGTCAGCGATATTCCATGCGGATGTGGATAGATCCGTCAAAACTGGTAGCTAATAAACTCACGATTTCAGATATAAAAAATGCGCTTGATCGTGAAAACATAGAATTGCCAGGAGGGAAAATACGAGGGAATGAAACACAACTCATTATTAAAACATATGGCAAGCTGACGACTCCCGATGATTTTAATAATCTGATTTTAAAAGAAGGTGATAATGGAGTTGTTCGCTTTAAAGATGTGGGCTATGCTGATCTTGGGCCTGACAATGAAGAGACCTCATCACGGAAAAATAATATTCCCTCTGTCAATATAGCCATCATCGCTCAGCCCGGAAGCAACCAGATCGAAATTACAGATGAAGTATACAGGAGGATTGCGGACATCAAAAAGGAAATGCCGGCAGACATCATTCTTGAGGTTGGTTATGACCGGACAACATTTGTTCGCAACGCGATTAATGTGGTGAAGGATACACTTTTTATCGCCATTCTTCTGGTTGTAGTGATCATCTTCCTGTTTTTCAGGGAATGGACTATGGCATTGCGGCCGCTGATTGATATTCCGGTTTCTTTGACGGGTGCATTTTTTATCATGTATGTGATGGGCTTTTCCATCAATGTGCTGACACTGCTTGCTATCGTACTGGCCACAGGACTTGTGGTCGATGATGGCATCGTGGTAACGGAAAATATATTTAAAAAGATGGAGCATGGCATGAATAAATATCGTGCTGCTCTGGAAGGTTCGAAGGAAATTTATTTTGCTGTGATTGCGACTTCATTTACACTCGCTATTGTTTTTTTACCCATTATATTTCTTCAGGGTTTTGTTGGAAAATTGTTCCGGGAATTCGGGATGGTTCTGGCAGGAGCGGTGCTTATTTCAGCATTCGTTTCGCTTACACTCACCCCGGTGTTGAATATATATCTCACAAGAAAAGGAGGACACAAGCATTCAAAATTTTACACTTTTACCGAACCGTTTTTTGAAGGTCTTGAAAGAATTTACCGGACGGCACTGAGTGGATTTATTAAAGTAAGGTGGATTGCATTCATGATTATTTTCGCATGCATTGGCGCTATTTATTTTATTGGTAAGACGATTCCTTCGGAGCTTGCACCCATGGAGGATCGCAATCGGGTGCGGACCAGTCTCACCGGTCCGGAAGGCGCTGATTTTGATTTTACAGATCGGGTCACCAAACAAATTACACAGGCATTGTTGGATTCGATTCCTGAAAAGGATGTTGTGCTTTCCTTTGCTCCTGGCTTCAGCGGAGCTCAAAGCAGCAATGCAGCCTTCATTAGCATGGGATTAAAAACCCCTGATCAACGCGAAAGAACGCAGGACCAGATTGCTCAGCAGATGAGCCGTATGTACAAGCGCTATAACAATGTCCGCGTATTTGCGATACAAGAACAAACTATTTCCGTAGGACTTGGCGGTCGGGGAGCATTTCCGGTTCAATTTGTTTTACAAAACCTCAACTTTGATAAGCTGAAAGAAAAGCTGCCGCAATTTATGGATGAGGTCAGGAAGAGCAGCGTGTTCCAGGGATTTGATGTTAATCTAAAATTTAATCAGCCCGAACTCCAAATCCGAATCGATCGTCTTCGTGCCAATGAGCTTGGAGTTTCTGTACTTGATGTGAATAATACGCTACAACTTGCCCTGAGCGGTCGCAAGTTTGGCTATTTCATCATGAATGGAAAGCAATACCAGGTCATAGGCCAGGTAGAACGTATAGACAGGGATGATCCGCTTGATTTGAAATCATTTTTTGTCAGAAATAATCGTGGAGAATTAATACAGTTGGACAATCTTGTCATGATGGAAGAGGTGGCGAACCCGCCCACCATATTTCATTTCAATCGATTCAAAAGCGCTACAGTGCAGGCAGGTCTTGCTCCCGGCAAAACGATCGGTGATGGTATAGCTGAGATGCATAGAATAGCAGAAGTTGTACTGGATGAAACGTTTACTACTTCGCTGTCTGGTGCATCAAGAGACTATGCCGAGAGCTCATCGAATACATCATTTGCTTTTTTGTTGGCGTTGGTTTTGATCTTTCTGGTGCTGGCAGCACAATTTGAAAGCTTCATTGACCCCATCATCATTATGATCACTGTGCCACTAGCATTAGCGGGAGCTGTGCTGAGCATGTATCTGTTTCATCAGACGCTGAACATTTTCTCAGAGATAGGCATCATCATGCTCATCGGACTGGTGACAAAAAATGGAATCCTAATCGTGGAGTTTGCCAATCAAAAAAGACGACGTGGTGAAAATAAAATTCCGGCGGCAATTGATTCTGCCGTAGCGAGGCTAAGACCAATTCTTATGACAACACTCGCCACCACTCTTGGGGCACTGCCGATTGCACTTGCATTTGGATCAGGAGGGGGCAGCCGAGTTCCTCTGGGTATAGTGATTGTAGGAGGAATGCTGTTTGCCTTGGTGCTGACTTTATTTGTAGTACCGGCATTGTATTCATACATGTCATCAAAGAAAACAGTGAATAAATTTGAGCAACAAGTGGCTGATGAGGGTACAGAAGGCCAACTTGTAAAAAGCTAAATACAACCCAGATTTAATTCGCCCATCAAGAAAAAAAGGATGAAACTATTTTTACCAATCTTTTTCCATATTACATTTTTATTTCTTGCGGCAACTTCGCTAAGCGCCCAAAATGTGGTCGAGCTTAATGAGGTAATTGCTGCTGCGCTCCAAAACAACTATGATATCATCCTTGCAAAAAATGATTCTGCAGTAGCTGCGCTTGACTACAACTATCGAAATTCAGTTTTTCTTCCACGTCTCAACGGAGCCCTCGGCACTAACTGGACGAACAACAATCAAAAACAAAAATTTACCACTGGCAATGATCGTGAGGGAAATGTTGCCACTAACAACCTGAGCGCCTCGCTCAATTTGAACTGGACACTTTTTGACGGATTAAAAATGTTTGTTACCCGGAAAAAGGAGGAAGAATATATTCAAAGAGGAGAACTTGAAATAAAAAATCAGGTGATCAATACTGTTGCAGATGTAGTAAATACTTATTTCAACATAGTAAGGCAAAAGCAACAGTTGAAAGCTGTTGAAGAGCAGATGAGCATCAGCCAGACAAGAGTGGATCTTGCTCAGCGAAAGTTGGAAATCGGAGTAGGTGCAAAGCCAGAAGTGCTGCAAAGCCAGGTCGATTTGAATGCACAGAAGGCCGCGCAATTACAACAACTGACATTTATCCTTCAGCTCAAAGAACAGCTCAATCACCTGGTCAACCCAACACTTCAAAATGGCGACCCCGCCCTCCTGGATTATGACGTCAGTGATTCGATTCCGATCAATACACTAATCACGCTTGAAGAGATACAAACAGGCTTGTCATCAGGCAGTCCGCTGCTCGCGCTGGCCCAAAAAAATATTGAGATAGCAGGTCTTGAACTTAAAGAAATAAAAGCTGATCGCTATCCTGTAGTTCAATTCAACGGTGCTTATAACTTCACACGCACAAACAATAATATCGCCCTGAATCCTGCATTACCGATTTTTAATCGCAACCAGGGATTGAACTACGGATTTACAGCCGCAATACCTATTCTCAATTATCGGAATACGGACCGACTCATCCACCAGGCTGCACTGAATATTAATTATCAGCAAATATTGTATGATAATCAAAAGGCATTGCTCCATCTTGATGTGGTCAATGCCTTTCACACTTATGAGCTTGAAAAAAAGTCACTGAAACTTGAGGAGGACAACATTCTTCTTGCCCGTGAAAATGTAAATATTATTCTTGAATTGTACAGACTTGGATCCTCTACCTATTTGCAATTAAGGGAAGCGCAGAAAAGCCTTGAAGATGCGTACAATCGATTAATCTCTGCCAGGTACAATACAAAATTGTCGGAAACGGAATTGTTGAGACTGAAGGGAGAGATAGTGAAATAGATTTTTGGATTTACGATTCTGGGTTTTATTCTTTTTCCATTTTTCGTTTTGCTTCGATGCACAAGAGCAATTCACCTATAAAACCGGAAGCAAGTTTTTCAGCCAAGCTATCGTGGAAAGCAATTGGATCTATCAATATTCCACGATATAAAAAGCTTCAGTTCAAATTTCTATGGTTGGATCAACCGTAATCTTTGTGTAAATTTCAGCTTGTAATTTATAGTCTAGTATTATTGCAATCAAAAAACAAAACTAACCACCTATGAAAAAAGTACTTCTTCTATGTCTGTCGATTTTCACGATAGGAAGCATTGTCGCTCAATTCCCGGTTTACGGAACGGTGAGCAACGAAGCAGGAGAGCCACTGATCGGTGTCAATATTTCTGAAAAAGGAACTATCAAAGGAGCCGTGTCAGACTACAATGGCATGTATCATATCAATGCGGCAAATGGAAACGCTACATTGATCTTTAGTTATGTTGGTTATGAAACACAGGAAGTTGGAGTGGCCGGTAATTCAGAAATAAGCCTTCACATGACTGAAGGTGTATCGCTTGGAGAAGTACAGATCGTCGGATCGCGCAGCTATAAAAGATCAGTGACAGATTCGCCTGTTCCTGTGGACATCATTGATGTGGCTGATCTCGCTTCCAGTAATGGCAAAGCGGAAATCAATCAGATCCTGGAATATGCTGCACCATCGTTTAACGCTACGAAGCAGTCTGGCTCTGATGGTGCTGACCATATTGATCCGGCTTCGTTGCGCGGATTAGGCCCCGATCAGACACTTGTATTGATCAATGGCAAGAGACGTCATCAATCCTCCCTCATCAATGTATTTGGAACAAGAGGTCGTGGTAATACGGGCACAGATCTGAATGCAATTCCAGCATCTGCTATCAAGCGAATTGAAATACTTCGTGACGGTTCGTCTGCTCAGTATGGATCGGATGCCATCGCGGGGGTCATGAATATTGTGTTAAATGATCAGACTGAAGGTCTGTCCGGCGGTTTAACCTATGGCGCATACAGCACGAACGTCGGAGATGGATATGCAGAGAAGGCGGGTGATGTGGTTTATAATGTCAATGGAGAAAACAGAATAGACAGTCTTAAAAAGAGCTTCGATGGCAATACGACAAAAGTGGATTTAAACTATGGTCTTCCTTTGGGCCCTAAAGGTGGCTTTGCCAATTTTACGACGGAATATTTATCAAAAGACAGGACATTAAGACCCGGATGGTCATGGCGCAAAGGATATGGTAGCGCTTCTATCGATGGATTTAATTTTATGATCAATAGTTCCGTTCCGGTTGGCGAAATGACGGAAGTTTATGCGTTCGGGGGACGTAATTTCCGTGATACAGATGCTTTCGCATTTTCGAGGGGTGGTTTTGCAGATGGAGACAATAGGGCGGTTCCAAGTCTGTATCCAAACGGATTCACACCTCACATCACATCACTGATCACGGATGTATCTGCTTCAGGTGGTATCCGTCATACCATGGCAAATGGCTGGAAAGTGGATTTCAACAACACGTATGGAAAAAACCTTTTCCACTATTATATCAAAGGAACGAATAATGCTTCCCTGGGAAGTGCATCACCCACAGATTTTGATGCCGGCGGGCATAGCTTGTCTATGAATGTGACCGCTCTTGATTTCAGCAAATATTTTAATGAAATTGCTTCCGGATTCAACCTTGCATACGGTCTTGAATACAGAACAGAAAACTTCCAGATATTTTCAGGTGAAGAAGCATCATATGCAGTTTATGATTCAACAGGTCGTGCTATTACGGATCCTGCTCATCAGGCGGTGGCAACGGATGCTAACGGCGATCCGCTTCCAGGTGGTTCACAGGGGTTTCCCGGATATAGTCCGGCAAATGTGGTGGATCGTGGACGCACAAATTTGGGAGCATATGTGGATGGAGAATTAAATCTGACGAACGCATTTCTTGTCGGTGGTGCTTTACGATACGAAAGGTATAGTGATTTTGGAAAAACAATTGACTTCAAAATCACAAGCCGATATAAGTTTAGTGATAAATTTATGCTTAGAGGTTCTGTCTCAACAGGATTCAGGGCACCTTCTCTTGCACAGATCCATTACAATCTCATCTTTAACAATATAGTAGGTGGAAAATCTGTACCATCGCTATTATCATCCAACACAAGCACGGTCACCAAGGCATTTGGAATAGGCCCCTTAAAAGAAGAAACGGCTTTTAATGGAAGTCTTGGTTTTACTTTTTCGACCGGTGGATTTACAGCTACAGTAGATGCTTATTCGATTGCGGTAGATGATCGTATCGTCCTTACAGACAATTTTGATGCATCAGGGTTGGGTCTGGGAGTAGACGTTGCACAATTTTTTGCGAACGGCGTGAATACCAAAACAACCGGTATTGATATGGTCTTTGGATATCGGACATATTTTAGAAACAGTATCCTAAATATTGGCCTTGTGGGTAATTTAAACAAGCTTGACATTCAAAAAATCAACAATGGCAACCTTAATGAATTTACATTCTTCTCTCCATTTTCCAGGGCCTACCTGATTGCTGCGGCACCGGATTATAAATTTGGATTGAATGTCGGGTATTCAACATCGCGATTTGATTTTGGAATAAATGCAACACAATTTAGCGAAGTGACCATACAGGATGACCACTGGCTTGATACACCTGCAACTACACAGGAAGAAGCTGATGCGGTGACAGCAATTGCAACAGATATCTATAAGGCTGCAATGACGCTTGACATTAACATAGGTTGCAGGCTCACAGATAAATTGAAATTTACCCTAGGCGCTAACAATATACTGAACACTTACCCGACACCACAATTTGATGGATGGACTGACCAGGGAGGATTTTCTGATTCGGTGCAGATGGGTTCTGATGGGGCGTTTTATTTTGTTAGGCTGGGATTTAAGCTATAACCTTGAGATTGAAACATAGAAATACTGATGCCGGGTGTAGTGCCGGGAATTACTGGATTGGCAGGGGCGGGAGTGATTTATTATTTCTTATGAGCCATATACATGGATGATATGTTTAGAAAGTTTAGATGATGCGCCTTCGGCACATCCTGTTTAGAAAGTTTAGACTTTTCCTGCAATAAAGTTAATAATAGAAATCACCGGAATTTAGGTGAGTTATTTCGAAATGAAAATATGGATTGGCATTTTTCCAAATAGTTCGCAACAGCCTGTAATGAAGCTGTGGAGACAAAATTTGTAAGACCCCTTATTTCCTTTTCAAGATTTTCAGAATATTCCAGATCGTAAATTTGATATTCGATGAGAAAGTGTTTATAATCATTCAGCCATTCCCGGAAAAAAGAATTTTCTGTTGAAAAGTATTCCACACACAACGACTCATAAGTTGTATCATAGAGGCGAGCCAATATCTGGTATTGATTGTTTTTTAATAACGCTGATCCAGTGCCAGAATATAAATCCCTCATTTCGACAGCTATTGGATATAATTTAGATTTGACATCCTGTCTATATCTTGTGGAAAGTGCCGTAAAACGGACTTGTTATTTTTTATTTATATCAAGTGCCTTCTTACCAAAAGAAATACTACTCGTCATATCTTCTGTAAACTTCGTCGGAGTTATTGAATGCTCCGAAAGGTATTTTAAGGTTAGGGCCTGGTATTCTTGACTTGAAATGCTGTCCAATAACACGTTATTAATCTCTTCTTGTCTGTAGGTTTCTGTATCCACCTGTTTAAGAATGATATTAATTGATTCCAAAAAACTGTCTTGACTTGAATAACAACCAGTTGGGACTGGGGGCACAAGTTTCCAAACATCCTGAGCATGAATAGAAATAGAACAGAACAAGTATAAATAAACGATTAAAGATTTCATAAATGCTTCATGGATATCATTTTTAAATTTCTATTGCTTCACCACTTTCATTATATCATGATACTCACCAATCCGGTATTGCAGAAAATACATACCGGAAGGGAATTCCTGCACATCAATTCTATTATTCAGTGGATTTTGAAAATGCGATGATTTAATTAAGGAACCGGTTGAATCATAGATTGATAAAAACAGATCACCCCGAACAGCCGGATTCAGGATACTGATATAGAAATAATCTTTTGCAGGGGCAGGAGATATTATTACAGAAAGTTTTTTTTCGGGTTGAGGAAAGGTGCTCGCTATCAAATCGCTGAGGGGTCGTTTCCAAACGCCACCCTCCACGCCCATATATAAATCATTTCCGATCATAACAGAAGAGAGAATCTTAAAATTATCAAGGCCCTGGTTTGCCGACTGCCATGTATCACCATTGTCGTTCGAAATAAATACACCAAAACCGTATACTCCGGCGATAAGAATACCATTATAACCTTCCAACACACGAACATCCTGGTAAAAGTTATGGATAGGATCATTGGGTATGGGACCATTCAGCAGCTCCCAATGCTCGCTAAAAACGGACAAGCGAAATAAGCCGGCATCAGTGCTGGTAAAAATGAATCCATTGTTATATCCCAGTGCGTTCGGGTTAAATGCATTATCCAGGTCATACGTAATATCCTGCCATTGTATCCCGTCATCAGAAATCAACAACCCACCAAATAAGTATGTGGATGCCAGATATTTTTCATTGTACTTTACTACTGCTAATCGATTGTTTTCAAAATTCCAGGTTACACCATAGTCAGTCGAATACCATGTGTCTAATGAAGCTGAAACATAAAGAATGTTTCCGGCAACCATAAAACTTCTGAAGTTGGGATAATAATCCATATCAAACGCCTGAGGCGGGATGGTAGTCCATGTAGCTCCTCCGTCTGATGATCGTTTCGGTAAGTTATCAACGAACCCCAATAAATGACCATCAGTGCTACTCACAACACTGTACGTATTTTCAACAGGCAACCATTCGTTATTATTTTCTTTGAACATTGTAAGGTTTGCTTTCACCCATACATTCTGCCCATCCCATGCGAAACCCTGCACACTGGCTGCGGTAAATCCATTATTGGCCGAACGGAATATATCTCCGCCATCTGTGCTGACATAAATACCCCTGTAATTTTTATACAACAGTAAATTGTGATTCAATAATGGCTCAGAACTGTATTCGGGAATATTTTTCCCTTGCCATGTCTGACCATTATCTTCTGAATAATATAGTCTATTTGATTGCGTATGATCCACCACATACAGCTTTTCATTGTCACCAATCACATAAGGAGAATAGAACCCCAGACTATCAGTAGGTATAGAATTCACAGGCAACCAGGTCAAACCATTGTCACCAGAACGACTCAAGCGCAGAGTATTAAGATTAAAATCAGTCGCAGTTTTCCATAAAGCCCCTTCGATGCTGGTGATTTGAAACAAAAACAAGGAATCAGGCTCAGTATAAATACTTGTCCAGGTTATACCAAGATCATCGGAACGATAGAACCCATTATATTTTGTTGCCCACAACGCTTGTTGATGAAAGAATAAATTTTCATAATTGGCAAAGGAGTCTACCACATACGAATCACCGTTGTTAAACGAAATAGCAATACTGTCATACATGTAGATGATAAGTGTATCCTCCTTTGTAAGTATATGGGTGAAGGGCTGTTGAAGTTGAGAGATCTCAGGGCTTATGTCTACCCAGGTTGCCCCCAGATCATAGGATCTGAATAGCTTATTAATTTTATTAGTGATACCTCTGGTTGAAAGATAAAGTGAGCCATTTTCCACATCAATCATGTTGGGAGATAGTGTAGAATCAGGCAACCTGATCTCATGCCACGTCATAGCTTCATCAACGGAATAAAATATTCCTGCGCTCGCGCAAACATACAGCGTATCACCATCCGAGTCAAAATCGAGCGGGGTGCCAAATTCAGGACATCCTAAAAATTGCCATTGCGCATTAGAAAAAAAGGAAGAACAGAAAAGAAATATTGTAAAAGCAGCCTGTAGGATAAGTTTCATATGCTGGTCTTTTGGATCAATATAAGAAAATAAAAAGACAACCGATGGAAGCGGCATTGAAGATAATAATAAAAAGAAGCTCCTATAGAAGCAAAGTTCTTCTTTGCTAACGAACGACAAAATTAAGAGACAAACAAAAGATTGGAAATCATCACAGCCCTCTTTCCCATATTTTCACAAAGAGCCAATGTGCTATTAAAACATCATTCGCATTAAAGAATTCAAGAAAATAATTGCCATTCGCATGAGAGGAAATATTATTTGAGACAACTTTTCTACCAATGTTTACCAGCTTGAAGCTCCATCTGTACCAGGGATTTACTATGTGCAGATCATCACTTCAATGAGCCGGTATGGTGCCATGGTCATCGTACAATAGTGGAAAACCAAAAAATCAGTCTCCAGAACATTGTAGTAATTGTCCCGTTCGTTACGCCTTTTAGCATGTTCAGAGAAAATAAGAAGGTATCACGTACGAAAAATTGTTGTTTTGCTATTAAATACGGAGGGAATGAATAACCCTGTTGAAAAAAATGACTGAAGTTAAAAAAATCCTAAAGAAATATTTCTTGCCTGGCATCATGCTTGCGGGACTTGCGGTCTTTTTTCTTCCTTCGTGTGTACATGATCCCGGCATACTTCCGGATCCCAATCCAATCGATACAACTGGAACACCAATAGACACAACCGGAATTCCGGTAGATACTTTTTCCGGAACACCATGTGATCCGGATGTAGTGTATTTTACAACAGACCTGCTTCCAATTTTAATTTCGAATTGTGCAAAAAGCGGATGTCATAACGTAGCATCACATGAAAAAGGTATTATCCTGGACAGCTATCAGCATGTGGTCGGAAGTGATATCATCAAGCCATTTGATACCAACGACTCCAAAATGATCAAATATATCACTACAAGCAAAACTGATGATGTCATGCCTCCGCCGCCAAATCAAAGACTCACTTCAAATCAGATAGCGATAATATCGAAATGGATTCTGCAGGGAGCAAAAGATCTTTCCTGTGACGTCGTGAGTAATCAGTGTGTCACCACTAACATTTCCTACTCAGGATTTGTAGCACCGCTGATCACAACCTTCTGTGCAGGATGTCACTCAGGTGGAGCACCTTCAGGAGGAGTTTCATTAACCACGTATGCTGCGGTCAAAGCCATTGCACAATCCGGAAGGTTTTATGGCGCCATAAGCTGGACATCGGGATTTCAGAAAATGCCGCAAGGCGGATCTAAGTTGTCGCAATGCAATATTGATAAAATAAAAGGATGGATCGATGAAGGGGCTCTTAATAATTAAACTGCTGCTGGCAGGTACGGTGTTATTTTCAGCATGCTATTATGATGCTGAAGAAAAATTGTATCCTGCTTCTGAGTGTGTCAATACGAACATGAGCTATGATGCGAATATTGCCACTATTCTGCAGGCTAACTGCTATGTGTGTCACAGTTCATCTGTAAATTCAGGAAATGTTACGCTAGATAATTATAATGCCGTAAAAACCCAGGCTAATAGTGGAAAACTATTAGGAACGATCAAACATAGTTCCGGTTATATTCCGATGCCACAAAATGCTTCGATGGTAAACAGCTGTGATGTTGCAAAAATAGAACAATGGATCAGTGATGGAGCTCAGAATAATTAAGCAAGTGGGTCAAGGCAACTTGTCATTAAAACCAACATAACCAATTAATTTAATGGCCATGAAAAAAATTCTTATCACACTACTGGTACTTGCGATTATAGGGGCAGGATATGGTTACTATATGTACAATAAACCAGTGGAAAGTCTCGAAAGTAAAAATGCAGATGTGAGTATTTCAGCAGAGGATCTAATAAAGGATTATGAGGCAGACGAAAATGCAGCCAACAAAAAGTATCTCGGCAAGGTGGTATTGGTCACAGGCACAGTATCGGGTGTTACAACCGAAGAAGGAAAGAAAAAAGTAAGCCTTGAAACCTCTGACCCGATTTCCTCTATCATATGTGAAATGGAAGATAACAAGGAAGTATCAACGCTAAAAGCAGGAGAACTGGTCAAAGTAAAAGGTATGTGCAGTGGATATCTCAGCGATGTCATCCTCGTACAATCCGTCATCGTAAATAAATAAATGTTATAGAAAAACACTACCCATTTAATAACCTTTAATCCATAGATATCATGAAGAACATCTTTTTTATCGTGCTGCTTTTGTCCGCACAACTGGCTTTCGGACAAAAATACTTTTCTAAAACAGGAAAGATCTCTTTCTATTCGGAAGCACCAATGGAAAAAATCGAAGCACAGAATTCATCTGCCAGCACAGCACTGGATGTCAATACAGGCAACATGGAATGGGCTGTATTAATACAGGGATTCAAATTTGACAAGGCCCTGATGCAGGAGCATTTTAATGAAAACTATATGGAAAGCTCCACCTATCCTAAGGCAAAATTCAAAGGCAAAATCGACAATTTCAGCTCAGTCAATTTTGCAAAAGATGGAACCTACAATATTACAGCCTCTGGACAACTTGAAATCCATGGAATCACAAAACCAATAACGTCCACAGGTGTAATCACATTGAAGAACGGCGCGATATCTGCAAAAAGCAAATTCACCATACTGCTGGCTGACTATGGGATCCAGATTCCGAAACTTGTCGCGGACAACATTTCCAAAAGCGTGGACATCACCGTGGAAGTGAACTATCAGCTCATGCCCACAGAATAGAAATAAATACAACTTTATAAGATCAGAACCTCTGTCATCGGTCGTCTATGATAGAGGTTTTTTAATATTGTACCTTTCGCTTTATCAATCATAGTAGACCATGAAAATTAGATCCTTATTGACCCTGTTCTCTTTATGCGTTTTGGCAAATCTTCTTCAGGCACAGGATGGTGATATGCTGTCCATGCTCGGCGACAGTCAAACAACTGAAGTGGTCACCGCCAGCTTTAAAACAGATCGTGTAGTTAATCTCGAGTCGCTTGAAAATGTAGCCGGCGGGGAATTGGATATCAAGATTGCTCACCGGTTTGGATTTATAAGCGGAGGTGCTTATGAGCTGTACGGTCTAGATCAGGCCACGATTAGAATAGGCGGAAACTATGGCATTACGGACCGGCTGATGGTAGGTGTCGGAAGGAGCAGTTATGAAAAAACATTTGATGCGTTTTCCAAATTCAAATTGCTGCGCCAAACTACCGGAGCAAGGAAAATGCCGTTTACCATTTGTCTTATGGGTTCAGTGGCAGTGAAAACAATAAAGCCCACGGATCCGGTACGCGAAAACTTTTTCAGCAGCAAATTATTCTACACCGGTCAGATCATTATTGGTCGCAAATTTTCAAAATCATTCAGCTTCCAATTGTCACCCACCATTGTGCATAGAAACCTGGTGCTGACCAATGCCGAAAAAAATGATGTCCTTGCACTTGGTGCCGGAGCAAGGATCAAGCTTGGTAAAAGGACTTCTCTGAATGCTGAATACATTTATGTGCTCCCAAATCAACTTGCCCCTCAATATAAAAATTCATTAAGCCTGGGCTTTGATATTGAGACCGGTGGTCACGTCTTTCAGCTACATTTTACGAACAGCACTTCGATGATTGAAAAAGGATTTATCGCAGAGAATACCGGTGACTGGCGACACGGTGATATACATTTCGGATTTAATTTATCCAGGACATTCAGCATCAAGTAGCGAATTGCTTTTCGTTCATTTTCGCTGGCTTGTTAGTTTATAAATTAAACTATAAATCTCAATAGGGCATAAGTTCGTGGTTGAACATGTATTTTTACAAAAAATACTTCAACTATGACTATAAAGCAATTGATCGACCTTGAAAACAAAGCAAAAGAGGTCTGGGTGATCAGCCCCATGCTGAATTATGATACACAGAACAAAACCTTTTCTGAATTAGTCAGTGTCAATCTTGGTGAAAAAACCAAGTACAGGTACATCGTTCCGGCTACTCCGCAGATAGAGAAAAATATAAAAGTGTATAAAAAACTTTATAATGTCACGGACCAGGACATTGCTAAAAACTTTCTTGTACTCCCCGCTTCAGAATTTAACCCATTTATTATCGAGCTTGCTATTTATGATGCGTCAACAAATTGTATAGCATGCGCTGCTCCTGCCACCGATGATAGCAATACAGAAGTGATTTGCTTTAATTCCACCACAGCAAAGGCCATGGCAAAAAGCTTCAAAGATTTGTGGAAGAGATTTAAACATGTCAGTTTGTAATTCTTCTCTATCAACTGTATTTCGATCCGAGTTATTCAAGCCACACCTCAAACCTAGTTTATCCCCGATGGCTAAGACCTCCGGATCAAAAAAAAGCACTATTCCCAAACCGACAGCAAAGCGCGGCAATAAGAAATCATCCCTTGGCGTAACAGGGATTAAGGGTGCATTTATTACCAAATGGCCATTGGTTTTGCTTGTCACCAGTGCCATTATAGTATTACAGGCCCGACTTCAATTGCTGGCGATTCCGATGGAGAGAGATGAAGCAGGATTCGCATACATCGGCCATTGGTTGTTAAAAGGGAAAAGTCTTTATATAGATATGGTGGACAACAAACTTCCGGGTTTGTATATGCTTTATGGATTTTTTACAACTATTTTCGGATACAATGCAACAGGAGTTCATCTGGGTCTTCTGCTGGCAAATGTGGTGACCGCATTGTTATTTTACCTCCTCATACGCGATCTCTACAATCAATATGTAGCTGAGACCGCAACTGCGTTCTTAATAATTCTGCTTGCAGACCCAAATGTGCTTGGTTTTGCTGCACATGCAACACAACTTCTTCTTCCATTTGTGATGGGAGGATTTTATTTTTTTTGGAAAGGTATCCGTACAGAGCGCATCATTCTATTTTTCCTAAGTGGATTATTGCTTGGATCGGCTTTCATCATTAAGCAACAAAGCATAGTCTTTGGGGTATTGGCTGCATTGATCTGGTGGCCGGCAAGGATATTTTGGAATAGGAAAGAGCAGAGTCGTCTTCCTTTGATGGAATGGATAGCGTTGGGGTCGGGGGGTATCATTCCGGTATTTTGTATAGCAGGATATTTCAAATTTACAGGACGATGGGAAGAGCTTTTTTTCTGGTCCGTGAAACAACCCTCACGTATGACATCAACCTTTACCAATTCAAGATGGGAGTTGTTCGGGCATTTTGTTCCCCTGGTCACAAAGCATTTTGAAATACTTTGGATTACAGCTCTTGCAGGATTTGTCCTCATCTTTTTTTCGACATTTCGAAAAAGTGCTTTATGGTTTGGACTTTTATTGGCTTCATTCGGATTGATCAGTGTAGTCATCGGTGCTGCGTTTTACCAACATTATTTTATACTAGCGCTTCCCGGAGTAGCACTTTTGTCAGCTGTAATGGTTTATTGGATCTCTGGTAAACCAGGAAAATTTTCAGAAATCATTGGTGGATGCATCGCTCTACTAATTCTCTTGTTGCCCGTGATCAGCGAGAAGGAATATTTTTTTTATCCTGACCCGGTTAATATACATCAGCGATTTTATGGAATCAATATGTTTCCTGAGCTGGAAAGAATAGGTAAAGAATTATCAAATCGCGTTCCTGAAGGTAGCCGCATAGGAGTCATGGGATCAGAGCCCGAAGTATTAGTAGCTGCAGACAGAGAAGGATGCAGCAAACATTTATTCATGTATCCCATTTTATCTGATCCGGAATTATCTCCACCGTTACAGGATGAATATGTAAATGAAATTGAAAGTTGTTCACCGGAATACATTGTGTGGAATCTTGGAGTATTGTCATGGGCTGCCGGGTATGATAAATTGCAATTTTTTGGACGATTCATGAATTGGGTTGAGCAGTATTATACGACATATGGCATTGCGGAATTTCGCAAAGACCAACCGGGCGAAATCGTTTGGGGCGATCAGCTACCCTCGTTTCATTCGCAGAATGATTTTAAGGTGTATATATTTAAAAGGAAATAAAGTACTGAACCATGAAACTCTTTGATGCTTTTGTTTATACCGATCGACGTGAAGCGTTGATGAAGGCAATGGGAAATGGCATTTTGTTTTTTCCAGGCGCAATTGAACAGCCGTTCAATTACAAAGCAAATCCATTTCCATTCAGACAGGATAGCACCTTTCTTTATTATTTTGGATTTGCACAGCCGGCTATGGCAGGACTTATTGATGCCGATACCGGTACAAGTACTTTATTTGGACATGATGCGGATATCGAAGAAGTCGTATGGATGGGTCCACAGCCTTCATTGGAGGAACGATCGCGACT
The DNA here is from genome assembly GCA_040003045.1 of Saprospiraceae bacterium. Taxonomy (GTDB): domain Bacteria; phylum Bacteroidota; class Bacteroidia; order Chitinophagales; family Saprospiraceae; genus Opimibacter. The sequence continues at coordinate 21,600 of JBDUDG010000007.1, forward strand.
GATCGGTACAGAGCGATTTGCTGAACTTGATGCAGTACCCGATGTACTCAAAGGAAAGAACGTACAATACTTACCACCATACCATGCGGACCGCATATTGTATTTATCCAAAGCATTGAATAAAAGTGTCGACGATATTCAGAAAGGCCATTCAACAAGCCTTGTAAATGCGGTGATTAAACAGCGATCACATAAATCCGCTGAAGAGATCGGAGAAATGGAGGAGGCTCTGGCGATCACTGCTGCCATGCATGCTCAGCTGAGGAAAACAGTGTCGTCGGGCAAGTATGAAGCGCAACTCAGGGGTATCGCAGAAGGTGTTGCATTAGCGAATCAGGGCCGCCTCTCCTATGGCGCCATTTGCACAATACAGGGACAGACCCTTCACAACAATGAATATCATCGTCTGCTGAAAGATGGCGATATGCTATTGTGTGATATCGGAGCAGAAAATCGAATGGGGTATGCAGGAGATATCACGCGGGTATATCCGGTGAGTCCAAAATTTACTGCTCAGCAAGGAGAAATCTACGATCTCGTATTGAAAGCAGAAACCGAATCTATTGCAGCAGTAAAGCCAGGGGTAAAATACATAGATGTCCACCTGGGAGCTGCCCGTATCATCACAGAAGGATTGCAGCAACTTGGTTTAATGAAAGGCGATTTAGATGAAAGTGTTGCTGCGGGAGCACACGGACTTTTCTTTCCTCATGGCCTTGGGCATATGATTGGTCTTGACGTTCACGATATGGAAAGTTTGGGTGAGGACAATGTTGGATATGATGAGTCAGTACAGCGCAGTACGCAATTTGGAACCGCATACCTTCGGCTCGCTCGCACGCTGGAACCAGAATTTGTATTGACTGTTGAGCCCGGTATTTATTTCATTCCCGAACTTATTGATATGTGGAAAAGTGAAGAAAAGCATGGAGAATTTATTCAGTATGACAGGTTAAAAAGCTATAGGAATTTTACGGGGATACGCATTGAGGATAATGTAATGGTGACAGAACAGGGCAATAAAATATTGGGAATTCCTATTCCTAAATTGAGAAGCGAAATAGAAAGGAGTTAATTATTTTTATATCTTTAGGAACAACATTTTTTTATCAACCAACCTCCAGATGAAAAAGATTGCACTGACTTTCGGGATTATCATTTGCACATATATCGTTTGCTTCAGCCAGAATGATTGCCATGAATCCTATACTAAAATACTGGGCTCGCTCATAGATAGTGAAAGAGGATATAGTATTGCAGGAAACGAAGCCGAGAAAATTTTATATGTCGGTGGACTCAAAAACGATAGTGTCATTATCATAAAAGTGACAACAAACGGGGAAATCGTTTGGGCAAGAACTTTTGATGTTATCAAAGGTTCGCCAGATCATATCAATGGCCTGCTGATCGATTCTGAGGGGAAACTGTGTGTTGCAGGCACCTCAACATCTGCATTGCCTGCAGGGTCGGCATTTGTCTTCCGGTATGATCCGGATTTGAATTCAGTATTGTGGGCCATCAAGCTTTCAAACTCTTCTGTGACGACAACACTTGGAATAATTGAAATGGGCCCGGGCGGAAATTACTTATTGTCAGCGAATCCATCCAACCCGAATAATGCAGAACTAAATGAGTTGGACAGAAATACCGGAGCCGTACAAAACAATTTTTCGAAAGAATATGATTTAGGAAATGCTGAGACCTTTCAGGATTTGTTCTTTTATAATAACAATATTTATGCATGTGGAAGATTTACGGATGGAGATGCTTTTGAACGAATGAGAAGCACACTTGTGAAGCTTGACCCCTCTGACGGGTCAATAGACTGGATAACGCTAGGCCATCGTCCCAAAAATGTTGATGCCCGATTGTACAATGTAGATCTCGTGATTGCTCAGCAGAAAATATATTCTGTTACTGTAGGAGATGAAGATGGAGGGAGCGTAGATTTTACAAATATATTTATTCAGCGAACGTCTCTTAATGGAGATGTTGAATGGATTAAGAAAGTTGATCTCCCCGGCACGAATGACTGGGCAGATGAAATTATTGCAACAGAGAATGGCTTCGTTGTGATGTGTCGCAATCGCGTTCCACCAAGTGACATTATTCTCTTCAAATTCGACTCCTCCGGAAATTTGATCTGGTCAAGAAAATATGATTTTTCAGCGAATGACAACTCAATTACTCTCGGCGGGATTTCTTCACAGTTGATTGAACTTGATCATCATTTCTATTTCACCGCTTTTGCTCAGTCTTCTGGCTCAGAAGATATGATCGTGGTGAAAACAGATTTAAACGGCGAGATTAGTGACACTTGCCAGGTATCCAAACCAGTAGATGTGGTTTTTACAGATGTGGTAAACCCGGTTTTTTATACAGTGACACCAGAAACAGAAAATTCCGATCCGGATATTACGAGCCTTACAATAATACCACGCACTACAAATATTAATGTCAGGAATGTTTGTGCTCAGCCAGCCTCCATCGTATCTGAAATCAATCAGACCATTTGTGAAGGAGAGCAGTTCGAAGGTTATACAACCCAGGGTATGTATATAGATACATTTATTACAAATGGAGGATGTGATAGTGTTCGAACACTTCATCTCAGTGTTGCTTCTTGTCCCGCTGCGTGCGGTTCGTCAACAACAGGAATATTTGGAATAACGGGAGAAGAACTTCGTGGCTATAGTCTTGCGGCTTCACCTTCAAATGATGGCTTTTACCTGGCAGGCCTTAAAGAGGACAGCGTACTGATCGTCAAGGCTGATTTGGCGGGGCAAATATTATGGAGTAGAACATTTGATATTGTTCCCAATTTAGCCGAACATGTGTACGCAATTCTGGTGGATTCAGATGGAATGCTAGCGGTAGCCGGTACCGTTGGTGACCCAAGTATTAATTCATCTGTTTTTGCATTCCGGTACAATCCAAATACGAAACAGGTATTATGGGTCAAAGAATATTTTAGTGACCCAATTTGTTTTAATTTTTCTATGATTGAAAAAGGCCCTGGAGGGAATTATTTATTAACCAATAGTTATTTTCAGACTGTTGTAAGCAATAATGATAGTGAGCTTCTTGAAATTGATAAAAACACAGGCTCTATTATTCCGACATTTTCAAACCATTATCATTTGGGGAGCTCCGAGACTATATACGATCTCGTTTATTATAAAAACTTTCTGTATGGTGTAGGCAGATATACGGATGGTCCTGATGAGGGGGACATGAGAAATACGCTTATCAAGCTTAATCCGGCTGATGGCTCAAAAGTATGGTCAAAAATGGGTCACAGACCTAAAAATGTAACTGCAAGATTGTATGGAGTTGATTTAGTCATTGATCAGGACAATATTTACTCCGTTTGTCATGGCGATCCATCCGGGACCAGTGTGACTAATACAAAATTATATATACAAAAAACAGATTTAGAAGGTAACCTGATCTGGCTAAAACAATATGAACTTGCAGGTTCAACGGATGCAGGTTATTCAATAATTAAATCGGGAACGGGATTCGTAGTAATTGCTGGAGTCAAACTAACAAACGAATTAGCCTTATTCAAAATTGACACAGATGGTAATGTGCTTTGGGCGCGCAATTTTATCTTTCCCGAAAACCTGATACCCAAAACATATTTCAATGTTGTTGGAGTTACCTCCTTAATAGAAGTTGGTCAATCCCTGTTATTTACTTCATACATGTCAAACGCAATTAAGGGCTCGAAGTTACTCCTTATTAAAACTGATTTAGAGGGAAAAAGCAATATTCCGTGTGTTGACAACCAGCCGTTGTCTATTCCTGTTCAAACTATTTCAAACCCCATATTCTATAGTGTTGAACCTATTGTAGTTACATACAATCCTTTGGAAATTATACATACAGTGTCCGGTGTAATTTCAGGCATTTCTCCAAGTGAAGGTTGTTTTACAAGCGATACAATATTTAGTGAAATCAATGCAACTATTTGTGAGGGCATGCAATATGAAGGGCACACAATACAGGGTACTTACATTGACACCTTTACAACATCGAAAGGATGCGACAGCCTTCGAACCCTGCATCTATCAGTTAACTCTATAATTCGATCTACCATCCATAAAGAAATTTGTTCCGGCCAAACATTTGAAGGATTTGACCACACTGGAGTATTTCGGGATACATTTCAACTTATCTCCGGATGCGACAGTATTCGTACCCTTCATTTAACGATATTAACCTGTGACCCCGTTGTGACCTATGATCTGGATGCTTGTAAATCAAATATGCTTGATGGGTCAAACATGATCTATACGGAATTCACGCCCCAATATCCGACCACCGTTTCATGTGGCAATTTCGCTGCGACAACATTGCAGAGAGCAGTCTTCCCTGACAACAAACACTCATGTACGCCAGGTGTAAATGGTTCAATTGGTATGTGCGTAAATTCACTAAACTCTTGCACATATGTACCGGGAAATCCGGTTTCAGTGTTCTTTGAAGTCGAAATTAACCCTGAAACGGACTCTACGATTGCATTTAATAAATTGGAATTCTATGCAAAAGGCCCTGCCAATTACGTATGGGTGAATGGCCCAACCGGCCCTAATAATTATCCAAGATTCTACGGTATCCGGATTTTAAAAAACAACGTTGAAATTTTCCAAAAACATGACCTGCCAACTTCATTAACCTGGTCTTTGCAATCATTTAATTTCAATGATCTTGAGGAATTTAAAGTTTCCACTCCCACTACTTTCAGGATTGAGCTTTTGCCATATTGTCCCATAAATAATGGTGCTGAGGT
>JBDUDG010000131.1:0-8036 GCA_040003045.1 Saprospiraceae bacterium
ATCTTCCCGGGGGCAGATTGCTTAAATCCATCGTATGATCCGGAAGGCAATGTCTATTTCGTCTCTGATCGTGATGGCTTCAGAAATCTCTATCGCACAAATCTGAATGGAGAGTTATTACAGATGACAGATCTAAAGACAGGTATCAGTGGTATCAGTGACTATTCTCCAGCTATTTCTGTTTCAAAATCAAGCGACCGGATAGCCTACACACATTATTTCAAAAGCGGGTATGATATCTATGAAGCGAAAGAAGCTGCATTTCTACACAAAGCCGTCAGTCCAAACGATGTCCATTATGAAGCAGGCACACTTCCTGTCGTGCTCGACAGAAATCATCAGCTGGTTATGAATAATATTGAAAAAATGGATGAGGTGCCTCCTGCAAATCCTGCTTCTTATAAAACCATTCCATACAAAGGCAATTTTAAACTCGATTATATAGACGGTGGTGCTGGTGCAGGAATTAATACCGGCGGCTTTGGTTCAAGAACCGGATTGGCAGGTGGTATTAATATGATATTTAGTGACATCCTTGGTGACAATCAGCTTTATACTACAGTTGCATTGAATGGAGAAATCTATGATGTAGGAGCTTCTGTTCAATACATTAATCAAAAAGGTCCTTTAGGCTGGGGTTTTTCTGCATCACACGTTCCTTTAAGAACAGGGTTTTATAATTCTGCAGAAAGTGATTCACTAAATGGGTTACCTGTCATATCACAAAAAGAAAACACTCTCAGGATATTTGAAGATCAGATTTCTGGATTGTTACAATATCCATTTTCAAAATATCTCAGATTAGAAGGCGGCCTGGGGTTCAATTATAGATTTTATAGACTGGATCAGCGCAAAAACTATTATGATCTGAATGGCTATTACATCACAACAGGCAATAGGATAAAAGTCCCGATTCAGGATATTCCTGATTTTGGAATTGAAATCAGGAAAACTGCTTTTTATAACTCCAATATTGCACTTGTTGGTGACAACAGCCAGTTTGGACTTGCTTCTCCAATAAATGGATATCGGTATAGGGTGGATTTCTCCGAGTATGTGGGGGGATATAATTTTCAGACGGCTACCGCTGATTTTAGATTTTATCGCTGGATGAAGCCGGTTTCTTTAGCCTTCAGGGCGATGCATTACTCAACGTTAGGTAGAGATGCCGATAGGTTCTATCCGATTCTTATAGGCGACATGGGTCTTGTACACGGCTATGGATATGGAAGGTTAAATGAGTTTTATACAAACGGAGTGCTTGATCCAAGTCAATTATTTGGATCTAAATTACTGCTATCTAATTTCGAAGTAAGGCTTCCATTTACAGGGCCTGAACGATTGGCAGTCATAAAGAGCAGTGTGCTTTTTACTGAGCTGGCCTGGTTCTTTGATGGTGGAGTGGCCTTCAATAATTATAGTGATTTGGGAAAAGCCGGAGTTGATGGTATACTTGAACCCAAGGTGGTCTTCAGTACTGGTTTTTCAGCCAGAGTAAATGTCTTTGGAGCACTTGTCGTTGAGCCATTCTTTGCATGGCCTTTGTTGAAAGGCACTAAAGGAAAATTCGGCGTCTTCCTTGTTCCGGGATGGTAGAATATTTTTCCATCCCCAATCAACGAATATCAGAGATGAATAATGTAGAGACGCGATTAATCGCATCTCTACATTATTCATCCTTACATCTTAGAAGGAAGTATCAGGTCAAGTGCTGTATACTTGTGACCAAAACGTTTGGACAAATATTCATTGGTCAGATGGCCTTTGTAGGTATACACTCCATGCCTGAAGCCCGCGTGATCATTCAATAAAGCTTCAATCCCACCATAAACACCAGCTTTGATCAGTAAAGGTGTAAGAATATTGCTGATGGCAGCAGATGCTGTACGACTCACCTTTGAAGCAATGTTAGGTACACAATAATGGATTACACCATGTTTGACGAATGTGGGTTTATCGAGGGGCGTTACCTCAGAGGTTTCAAATATTCCACCTTGGTCTATGCTGACATCGATGATCACACTTCCTTCCTTCATCTTCATCACCATTTCCTCCGGTACCAGGATCGATGATCGTCCGGTAGAGGAATGCACAGCACCTATGACTACATCTGCACTCAGCAATTGATGCTGAAGGTATACAGGGTTGATAGTTGACGTATGCAGTCGTCGTCCTATGATCTGTTGAAGCCTCATCAGCTTGTAAACATTATCATCAAATACACGAACAGTCGCACCAAGACTCAACGCGGTCCGAATCGCAAACTCACCTACAACACCGGCACCAAGAATAACCACTTTTGCAGGAGGCACACCTGAAACACCACCGAGCAACACACCCCTTCCTACACTGGATTTGCACAACAACTCTGCCGCGGTCTGAATGGCAGTAATCCCTGCGATCTCACTCATCGTCCGGACCAAAGGATAAGAACCATCGGCTGCCTGTAGATACTCCATTGCTACAGCCGTTACCCGATGTCTCAACAATCTTTCTACATAAGTCTCCGAAAGTGTTGGTAATTGCAATGGTGTGATCAGACATTGATCAGGATGAAGAAGTTCTATCTCATCGATCGTAGGAGGAGCAACTTTAAGTACAATATCACTTTTAAATGCCTCCTGTCTGCTTTGTGCAATTTCTGCTCCCGCTTCACTGTATTCATGATCGTCATAATGGGACATCAAGCCTGCCCCAGCTTGTACCAACACACGGTGACCCTGCAGAACAAGCGGCTTTACCGAATGTGGCACGATAGCCACCCTGTTTTCGGTATGGGAAACTTCAGAGGGTATCCCGATGGTAAATTGGCTTCCTCCTTTGGCAATGGCCACTTTTTCGGGCATCGTCTCCAGGCTAAAACCATATTTATGCGTCCACTGCGTCATGTGTTGTAATCTTGAAATTACGAATATTGCTGTTATCTACTTCGATGTCCACACGGATATGTGGCATCACAAAATAATCACTTCCGACTTCTGGCCACTCAATTAAACAAAGCTGACCCGAATCAAGATATTCACCAAATCCGATTTGCTCCAGATCAACTTGTCTTTCGAGCCGGTAAAGATCCATATGAATGATCTTTCCTGACAGAGTAGAATCATATTCCTGTACAATTGAAAAAGTGGGACTACTCACCAGGTCCTCCACGCCCAGACATTTGCAAATCATTTTCACAAGGGTGGTTTTGCCTGCACCCAATTCTCCATGCAGGAGAATTACATAATAACCGTCTTTGATTTTTGAAAGCAGAATATCCACGATCTCCTGTAGTTCATCAGGAGTGTTTATCCTTTTGATCATAATGCAATGATAAAATGCTTTATCGGATTCAACGGTTCAGTTATCAAAAAAAATAATGAATAATAAATATAGAAGAATGAATGTCGAATACAGCGAAGATCCGGCCGAAGGAGAGACTGATTAATGATTAATGGTCACCGCTCACCGCTCACCGTTTACTGCTCACTGCTCACTGCTCACCGCTCACCGCTCACCGCTCACCGCTCACTGCTTACTGCTTACTGCTTACTGCTTACCGCTTACCGCTTACCGCTTACCACTTACCACTTACCACTTACCACTTACCACTTACTGCTTACCTCTCAAGCCTTACTCATCTTAATCAGCGAATGGTTAATCGATTTCCCACCAAATTCAATATGGATCATATAGGTGCCTGCAGGAAGTGAACGACCTATTTCCACCGTTTTTTCCTGTCCGGATATTAGTTTAGTTTTTTCAGATGATACCATTTGACCTAAAGCGTCATAAAGTGTATAACGCAACTCCCCACTACATCCAGGTGCAAGCACCAGGCTCATCTTTTCAGCAAAAGGATTTGGATATATAGAGATATCAATGCAATCCAGTTTGGCTACATCATGCACATCAGTGATCACTACTTCTTCTCCATCAATTCTGAACTCGCTCAATCCATAACAATCTCCACCATAATTATTGATGGCAGTGATCAGCAAATACCTGCCTTCTACGCCACCAAGATCAGGTCCCGGTCCTCCTTCATATGTGCTAAGGCCACTAGCTTGTTGAAATGTAAAATCACCCGCTGTCTGCCATGTAACACCATCTATTGAGTAATCAATGGCCACATCACGCATCCCGCGATCAAGATGCGCAGGATCATTCGAGTTCCAGATCTCCATTTGGCCCAGCTTGAATGTTTTGCCGAAATCATACATTATGAAATGACTCACCGGACGATCAGGATTCGGGCTTTGTGCAGGCTCGCATGAAATCCATCCATCAAAAAAATTTGTGCTGTGACGTTTCGGAAAACACTGCGCATCCACTTTAAACTGGAAGACAACAACAGCAAAAAACAGGAAGATTAAATTTTTCATAGCAGGTGGATGTTATGAGTTGAGAAAACCAATCGGCATACCGGAGCCGGGTTGATAGAAATTTGTCAGTGTCGGGAATATTGAGGTAAGGTCAGAAGGATTAATGCCGAACCACAATGCCAACTCAGCAAAATACTGGTCAGTACTCAGTTGCGGAAGCATCACACCACTGCCCAATTCAAGATTGGATTCGAGTGCGAGAGTTGGATAATCACCATAGATATTTTTACCTATTACATCTCCACCCAACACCATTACATTTCCTCCCCACGCATGGTCTGTACCATTTCCATTGGAAGTCAGCGTGCGGCTGAATTCTGAAAGGGTAAATGTGGTCACCTGGTTCGATAGACCCAACTCAGCCATAACATCAGAAAATTCTCCAAAGGCAGAATCCAACTCATAAAGCAGTCCCTGCTGTGTAGCAAGCACCTCATCATGATTGTCCCATCCCCCATAATCTATAAAGAAGATCTGTCGCTTCATCCCCAGCGCTTCACGCGCAGCTATTGAATATGCAGCCATTTGAAATGCATGGGATAAATAATTATCTGTAAACTGAGTCTGGAAAGCAGGAACATTTCCAATTGCATCCTGGAACTGTTCGTGACCATCTCTTGATTTGCGGATGACATCAATATATGTTTTTGCAAACATATCCTGGTACTCATGATCGATCATATTGTTGATCGCTTTTGTACGAAGGCGATCGAATACATTATAATCGGCTACATGGCCATATCCATCGATGCCGGAGCTTCCACTATAGGGATCTAAAGCAAACTCAATGGTATTCTGACCAGTTTGAAAGACGTTAGTGCCACTAAGAGACAGATTCATTGAAATGTTTGGGCTACTGTTCATGTCTTTGATGATATCAGCCACCTTTCCTCCCCAACCTGTACCACTTCGCTGATTTGGAAGTCCAGTCATCCATTGTTGACCCTGATCAGAGTGTGAGTATAGGCCAAGTGGCAAATTCACTTGCCCTTGCCAGTATTCATCTTTAGTTGTAGGCTGTACCAATGTTCCAACATTGGAAAGAAAAGCCATCTTTCCATCATTGAATAATTGCTGACTTCTTACCATACTTGGATGGATACCAAACAACCGGCCTCCGGCATTATTCGGAAAAATAGGGAGCATCTGATCTACCGGAATGGCAATATTGGATCTTGTAGCCGCATACTCTGCATACTCTGAAGGACTGCGTGGCATGAGCATGTTGAAAGAGTCATTTCCACCGGACTGAAATAAACAGATCAGTGCTTTATATTCTGGATCAGCAAGTGTGGTGCTATTTGCAACTGAAAGAGCACTCATTGCTTTCAAATTGACCAGCGATGAATACAAGGTAGAAACACCAATGGCAGCACAGCTCGCCTGACCGAAAAAATTTCTTCGGCTGATCGGATGGTTGTTAAATTTTATTTTCATAATCAATCGATATCAGAAAGATTTTTTATTTGGTTCTCTTTATTTCATGACATTATAATCCGGTGAGATCATCATCAGGTACATAGCAAGTCGTACCCGATCCTGGCGATAATCTCCATCTATGAATGGAGTTATTGCTTCCTTGATGAGATCCCTGGTATATTGAGATAAGCTCCCATGAGTGAATACAATATCAAGTCGGTTGACCAGCGCTTCAGGATCCCTGGCAAGGTCTTTCAATTCGTCTATATTGAACGTCGTATACGGATTGTTGGCCTCCCAGTCATCCATGACGTATCCATACACAGCCCAGTTATTCACCTGGTTTATGTATTCAACTGAAGTGCGGGAATTATGAATTTGAAATTCTGGGCCTACAAGACCATTATCAGTGATCGGACCTAAAGGCTGGAAATCTGGTAGATAAAAATTGAATACCGTCCTTGAACCTAAAGGGATTTGACCGGTGGCCTGATAGAAACCGTAAGCGATATTCCAGTAGCGGCCATAAAACTGTTCCATCGGAACAGCCTTTGTAAATTGAGTGTACCGCAAAAAGGGCTCTTTCAATTTTCCGAAGTTTGGGTTTTCAAGTGCCTGGCATGTTCTCGCCTCAGGATCAAGCAGAATGGCTTTAATGACAGCAGAAAGATCTCCACGTACATGATGTCCATTGTCTGCGAAGACAGCAGCAACTCTTGATACATAAGCAGGTGAAGGATTAGATGTTACGAGACGTTGTATGAGTTGTTTTCCAAAAAATGGTCCAACATTCGGATGAATAGCCAAGCGATGAATTGCATCTTTAATATCTTTTAAACCTGGTTGACCACTTGGAATAACATAACCGTCTAACATTGTTTTTGGACCTGGCTGGTGCCATTCTTCATACATTATCATCGGCTTGGTCATGTCAGCCACATATATGTCAAGACCGAAATAAGGTTCATCCACATATTCATTTTCAACAACTCCGCCCACTCCAAGTCCGGTAAATACTTTAGCCAGTTCTTTGATATCTGCTTGTCCATATGTCGGTATCCAGTTTCCCTGGCCATCTGTTTTACGTGTTCCGTCCTGGTTCAGTTCATATAGACCAATGGTAAAAAGCTGCATGACCTCACGAGCATAGTTTTCATCAGAGTGGATATTGTCTTCAGGAATCTCACGAGGATTGTTCAGATGACTCAGGTAAAATCCCATACATGGATGAAGTGTAATATCATAAAGCAGATCTTCAAAATTTCCAAAAGAATGTTTTAGCAGTACATCATAATAATCCGCCAATCCATATCCATGGCCATTAAGATCCGAATCCAGCGAAATCACAAAAATTTCACTCAAGGCCAATGCCACACGCTGGCGAAGAAGATCCTTCCCATACATGTGATTCTCCCACCACGTATAATTGAATGTTACCCAGTTTGGGGAAGTCAGGACCTGTTCAGGATCACCATCGTTGAGAAAATACCACTCCACGACATCAGCAAATACTTGCTTCATTGTATTCACCGTCTGGCTTGGCGGAACATCTATCTGTTCATTTATCCAGTTCTCAAATCCTTCTTTGGATACCTTTTTAATGGTTTCCAGGTCAGCACCTAAAGTAGCCTGGGTCAGGAAGCGCGCAGATTCCATGATAGGACCTTCCAGACCGACTCCATTGATAGTCTTATCTCCCGAGGCAGAAAGTGCCCAGTATTGCGGGGTATAATTGCTGCTAGTGGTCACCTTGATTTGTTGGGCCGAATCGCTTCCAAGCACTACCTGGCTGTACAAACTGCCGGTTAAGGTCCAAAGAAACACGTTTAAGAACAGGAACATTTTTTTCATATGCGATTCCTTTTAATACTAAGTAATGTCATAATGAGCTCACAAGAGAAGAAAGGGATATTACCGGGAGATAATAGAGGGCTGTGGGTAATTGCAAGAAAGATACAAGAAAAATTAAATTAGATGCCCTCAATTCTTTTGATTTCCAACTTAATGAAAAATAGACCAGAGCTTTCCTATCCCTGAGAACTTCCTGACCTGCAAGTAAGGCTCAGGAGTTGCGCCAAAGGATTGAAAAAAATTGGCTATTCCCGGGTGCATGCTGCCTTCAAAATCAAAACTGGTTTTTCTCCTCATGGCTTCGATTATGACATGGTCCAGAAGAAGAGCATGCGCGGAGGCACCTTGTTCATCTCCTCTTCGGCCCCCGGTTAAATAATAAGTCGTTTTAGAATCCCA
>JBDUDG010000132.1:0-8029 GCA_040003045.1 Saprospiraceae bacterium
GTCAGGGCAGCGATAATCCAAATCCTCATGGTCAATTTTTTCATTTAATTCAGGCAGCGCCTGATCTGTGATTTAGGATACTAAAGTACGGGGATATAACAACTAGATAGGGCAAATCTTGTACCACTGGAGGCTATTTAACGACACGATAACATAAATTGTTTATTTTCCGTTTATGAAACTTTAGTGGCTAATAGGTTTCTTTATGCGTGCTTTTACTAAAATTTATACGTTTCTGAGGGATAAAAAAGTTCTTTTTCTGGGGAAATTGGTCACAATCTGCCTATGTGTGACATATTTGGTGATATGGACAGCTTGCGGTAGTGATGCGATCGAAATGTTTGATTGTAGCGTCATTACACCCACATATAATCTTAATATTAAACCAATTCTGGACACCTCCTGTGCTAAATCAGGTTGCCATGATGCTCAGACAAATCAAAGTGGCTTTGACCTGAGTTCGTATTCTAAAGCAAAGTCACTGAGCCAGCAAAAGGCTTTTCTTGGATCGATCCAGCAAAAAAGCAGCTATCCAGCAATGCCCAATGATGGTGTTAAATTAAGCGATGATAAGATTAAACTACTTTCCTGCTGGGTTCAGAATGGATCGCCCGAATGAAAGAAGAATAAAGAATAAGAAATAATGAATATCGAGCGAAGCGAGATCCCGCTTTTTAGCGGGAGTGAATAATGAAGGACAAGTATCATAGACCAAGGACAAGAACGACTAATGAATATTGAATAATGAATATCGATTAATGAATTTCGAGTGTATCAAACCCTTTTACCTTTTACCTGTTAACCCGTTTAATCATTAAATAACGACCATGCGATTCTTCACAACTCTTTTGTTCATTATACTTTCACTATCAGGTAGGGCCCAGGTAGCAGCGCTTCCGGCTGAAGTCACATCAAGCATTCAAAAACGAATAGATAGCGGCACCAATACAAGTATTGTGGTAGGTATCATTAATGCAGATGGACCAAGATATTATTCATTTGGAAAAACCACAGAAGGGGGCAGCCCGGTGAATGAGCATTCGATCTATGAGATTGGTTCTATTTCAAAAACATTCACTGCTACCTTACTGGCAGATATGGTCAGGAAAGGGGAAATGAGCCTGGACGATCCTATAGAAAAATATCTTCCCACATCCGTTCATGTACCGATGTATGGAGGGAAGCATATCACTCTTGGCAATTTATCGGATCATACTTCTTCGCTGCCAAGAATGCCCAATAATTTCGCTCCCGCAGATCCGATGAATCCATACGCAGATTACACTGTCGATCAGCTTTATGCATTCTTATCTTCTTATGAGCTGCAACGTCCCATAGGTTCAGAATATGAGTATTCCAATCTAGCAGTTGGGTTACTTGGACATATCCTCTCACTTAAAGCTGGCAAGTCTTACGAGGACCTGATGGTCAGCATGATAGCAGGACCTCTTCAGATGAATGAAACGAGGATCACCTTTACAGATGAAATGAAAAAAAATCTTGCCATTGGTCATGCGATGGGTGTGGAAGTGCCAAACTGGGATCTTCCAACACTTGCCGGTGCTGGAGCGATCCGAAGTTCTGTATCAGACATGCTAAAATATCTTTCTGCACAGATGGGTAGTCATCCGGGTGCGCTCTATGAAGATATGGAGCTCACACACCAGGCCAGACACGACAAAGCAAATGGCAATAGTGTGGGCCTTGGATGGCACATGACGCAAGGCGTACATGAACTCATCTGGCATAATGGAGCAACCGGAGGATATATGACATTCGTAGGTTTTGACAATGCTACAAAAACAGGTGTTGCCGTCTTTACCAATTCTTCAGAAAGTGTGGATGATATAGGCTTTCATTTACTCGATCCTGCCAGAGAGCTTAAAACGATAAAACCAAAAATCACTACAAGGCTTAAAGAAATCATTGAAACAAAGGGACCATCCAAATTGGATAAAGAATTCAAAGCGCTCAAAGCCAAAAATACCGGACAATATGCTATCGATGAAAATGATATCAACACACTGGGATATTATTACATGAATGGAAATGCACTTGATGCTGCGATGGCTTTATTCAAAATTAATATGATGGAATTTCCTGCATCCTTTAATGTGTATGACAGTTATGGTGAAGTATTGATGAAAAAAGGAAAAACAAAAGAGGCCATTAAAAATTATCAAAAATCAATGGAGCTGAATCCAGGAAATGAGAATGGAATTGAAATGCTGGCTAAAATGGGAGTAACCTATAAAAAAGTAGAGTTTAAAGTGGCTGAAAATATTCTCCAGACTTATGTAGGAACATACCAACTGGCACCCAATTTCAATATCGTCATAACGCGAGATGGTACACAACTTTTTGGACAGGCAACAGGACAAAGCCAATTCGAACTTTTTCCAAAAAGTGAAACTGAATATTTCCTAAAAGTAGCAGTGGCTAGTGTGATATTTACAAAAGATAAGGATGGCAAGATGGGGTTAACGCTTTATCAGAACGGAGCTGTATTGCCCGGTAAGCGAATCTAGGAAATTGAAAATAAGCAATAGCCAAATTTAAAATAAATAAGTCCCCCTCCTATTCGCCGAAGCAATTTAGCGAATGAGACAGGGGATGGTTACTGAGCTGCAGCAAGAGGTTGAGTTGAGCAAGTTGATGCATAGGGGCAAATGGCCTTCATCCCTTCACGGCTCTACCAATGGCAATTTGATTACTTCAATTTTTAATAATCTTAATGGTTTCAAAATTTGGATTGTCAGTACAAATAAAATAATTGCCTTTGGCAAATGTTTGAAACGTCCAGCTTAATCGGTTTATTCCTTTACCTGATGATATTGATTTGGACTCTATATATTTTCCTTCCTCATCATAAAGTTTAAAAACCAGGGATTCAATTTCAATTGCCTGAATATCGAGTTCCAGAATATCACTGACAGGATTTGGAAATGCTGATATTTTACTTTCCATAAAAGCATTATATATTTTAATTATCGGTGAATAGGTAAACTGTCCATCCAAATCAATCATTTTAAGCCGATAGTAATTATTCCCTTCTACAGGTACTTTATGAATATATGTGTAATCTAAATTCTGCGTGCTATTGCCCGCTGCCGGTAAAGACTCTACCTTATTAAAATGCAGCCATTGATCACTACATTCAACATCAAACGCTTCCGTATTTAATTCCCCGGTTGTTTTCCATTCAAGTTCAACTTGATGTGGGTTAATTAAAGATCCTGTAAAACTTAGTAGTGTTAAAGACAAAGGACCTGTAATGGTTTGCACACCTGCCATATCAGTTTGATTATTGGTGACAGGAGGTGAAGTTGTAAATCCAAATATGGCCGGGTTGGCGGCGCCATCTAATTTAACTGTGTTGCCGTTTGTTGCGGCTGTAGCAGTGTTCACGGTGATTATGAAATATCCTGATGCACCGGATGCGATGGTTCTGGAAAAAACAGAATTATAGGTATGTGGTGCAGCAAATAAGCCAGATAAATTCTCCAGCCCTGATGCCCCGGTTAAGGAAGGAGACGCGGGGTTAAACCATGTAGTTATTATCGGTAGGTCATTATTATCATATGTTCCGGTAAGTGTAAACTGCATGCTGTTAACGATAACAGATAAAGTTGTCACATCCATTTTAACAATGTAAACAATGTTAAAGGTTGTGCCCTGCGCAATATTGGAAGCTGCAACTGGCAAGGTTGTTACAGTTACACCTGCAGCCAGTATGGTTTGTAATCCTGCTGCATCAATTTGATTGTTGGTTATGGTAGGCGAAGTTGTAAATCCAAATATAACCGGATTGGCAGCACCATCTAATTTAATAGTGTTACCGCTTGTTGCGGCAGCAGCAGTGTTAACGGAGACAATAAAATATCCGGATGCACCAGCTGAGATGGTTTTGGAAAAGAAAGAATTATATGTATGAGGTGCAGCAAATAATCCTGATAAATTCTCTAGTCCTGAGGCACCAGCTAATGAAGGAGATGTTGGATTAAACCAGGTAGTTATCGTAGTAAGATCATTATTATCATGGGTTCCGGTAAGTGTAAATTGCATGCTGGTGACAGTAACAGTTAAAGTAGTCACATCCATTTTTACGATGTAAACGATGTTATTGTTTGTTCCTTGAGCAATATTGGAAGAAGCTACAGGTGACGTGGTTAAGGTTATACCAGCAGCCTGAATAGTTTTTAATCCTGCTGCATCAGTTTGATTATTAGTAATAGTGGGTGAAGTTGTAAATCCAAATGTGACGGGATTGGCAGCGCCATCTGATTTAACAGTGTTGCCATTTGTTGCTGCTGCAGCTGCATTAACGGTGATTATAAAATATCCGGATGCACCAGATGCAATTGTTTTGGAAAACACAGAAGTATAAGTATGGGGCGCAGCAAATAACCCTGATAAATTCTCCAGACCGGAAGCTCCGGTTAAGGAAGGAGTCGTAGGATTGAACCATGTGGTTATTATAGTAAGATCATTATTATCATGTGTGCCTGTAAGTGTAAACTGCATGCTGTTAACGGTAACAGATAAAGATGTCACATCCATTTTTACGATGTAAACAATGTTGGAAACCGTCCCCTGTGCAATATTAGATGCAGCAATCGGCGATGTGGATAATGCAACATCTGCAGCCAATATAATTTGTAAACCTGCATCATCCGTTTGATTATTGGTAATAAAGGGTGATGTTGTAAATCCAAATATGACAGGGTTGGCAGCGCCATTTATTTTAAAGGTGTTGCCGTTTGTTGCTGTGGCAGCAATGGTTGCGGTGATTATAAAAT
Source organism: Saprospiraceae bacterium (assembly GCA_040003045.1). GTDB lineage: Bacteria > Bacteroidota > Bacteroidia > Chitinophagales > Saprospiraceae > Opimibacter. The sequence goes on from JBDUDG010000132.1 coordinate 4,800, forward strand.
ATCCGGAAGCACCAGGAGCGATGGTTTTGGAAAAGACAGAATTATAAGTATGGGGTGCAGCAAAAAACCCTGATAAATTCTCCTGCGCGGATGCCCCTGTTAATGAAGGAGCCGTAGGATTAAACCATGTAGTAATTGTAATAAGATCATTATTGTCATTTGTACCTGAAAGCGTAAACTGCATGTTGCTAACAGTTACCGAAAAATCAGTCACATCCATTTTTACGATGTAGACAATGTCGAAGCTTGTGCCTTGTGGAACATTGAAGGAGGCGACTGGTGATGTGGTTAATGTAGTACCTGCAGCAAGAATAGTTTGTAAACCTGCAACATCCGTTTGATTATTAAGGACGGTGGGTGAAGTTGTAAATCCAAATATTATCGGGTCCATGGCTCCATCCAATTTAATCGTGTTTCCATTTGTTGCTGCTGCAGCAGTGTTCATGGTGATAATGAAATATCCGGATGCACCAGCTGCAATAGTTCGGTTAAAGGTGGAATTATACGTATGCGGTGCTGCAAATAACCCCGATAAATTCTGAATCGCGGATGCCCCGGTTAAGGAAGGAGCAGTAGCATTAAACCATGTAGTTACCGTAGTTAGGTCATTGTTATCATGAGTGCCTGTAAGCGTAAACATCATGCTGTTAACAGTAACTGGCAAATCAGTCACATCCATTTTTAGGATATAAACAATATTGGAGCCCGTACCCTGTGCAATATTGGCAGCGGCTGACGGTGAGGTTGTTAATGTAACATCAGCATATGCCTTTGCAGTAAAAAAAATACAGAATGTGATTAACAGACCATAAGTAAAATGCTGTCGAATTAATAGTAATAATAAAGTGTGCTGTTTCATCGTGTTGAAATTATTGTAAGGGAAGCCAACTAAAGAAGAGTGTAGTTGAATTCAAATCCAATAAAACTAATGAATGAAAGCAGACGGAAACGCCCCAAATCGGGCTATTGAGTAAGTGGTATAAATGTATTAGCTGAGAGTAAGAATTAATCTGTAAGTGGTAAGAGATAATCAGGGATCGATCCAACAGCAACGACTTGAGGTGGTCATCCTTGTGTTATGAAGTCGACCCTTATAATTTTTAGTTCATCCTTATCACCACGGCGAACCGTTGCATCAAACAGCCATTCTCTTTTTTTTACCTTAATTTCTTCCATTTTTGACTTTTGAATGACACATATACAAAGTGCAGACCTGATGACTTGTCTTAAATTCCGTAAATTAGCTGAGTCATAGTGACATGCACTTTAACTATTTACCTATGAAATTTTCCTTGAAAATATACATCTTGATCGTGTTCTTTACTTGTTGCATCAGCCATGCATATAGTCAATATACTAATCTTTCCTATCAGGATCCTTTGCAGGGTGTGGCTTCTATGGAAGATTTCAGCGATCCATTCGCATTCAGTATTACATACCAGGAAGCCCCATATCCCGATGGCGAAAATGAATCAAGAGAACTGCTCCGAAAAATCAAGCTGGAAGCACAGCTAAAAACACCTCTAAATCATAATCAGGTTACAGTTCAAAACAGAGGCAGCGTTCCTGTACCGGAAATCCTGGCCAGCTTTTCAGGAAATAATATTATCACTGGAACACCTCTGGACAATCACCTTGCCGTAAACGCTTCTGAACAAATCATATCTACGATCAATACCCATATGCTGGTGGTCAATAGTGTTGGCTTTTGGCTGGGTTCTTATAAGCTCGATGTATTTTTTCAAACACTAGGCGGAGTGAACAGATATTTTGATCCCCGAATAATCTATGATCCGCAACAGGACCGGTTTATCATGGTCATATTCCAGGGAAGTGTGTGCAATGAAAGCCGCATCCTGATCGCCTTCAGTCAATCCAACAATCCAAAAGGTGCCTGGAACATGTATGCAATCGATGGATGCATTGATGATGACGGTACATTTGCGGACTTCCCGATGATTTCACTCACCGATTCGGAATTATTCCTCACGTACAATGAGGTCAATGCAGATAGCTCATGGCAAACCGGATTTGCAGGAACACAAATTCATCAGATTGACAAGATGAATGGATATAATGGTGAGACACTTAATAGGAAAGTATGGAGGGATATTTCATTCAATGGAAAATTACTTCGCAATATTTGTCCAGTTCGCAATGCTGATGAATCGTTACCAACAGATATGTATTTTATGTCTGACCGGAATTTTGCTATTTCAAATGACAGTGTTTTTCTGATTCACCTGACGGGCCATCATGACGATCCAACTGCTACGCTTTCTCTTCAATTGCGCATGCTGGATCACCCTTATGGTGTTGCAGGATATGCGCTACAACCAAAAGACAGTCTTGATACAAATGATGCACGCATCCTTGATGCATTTTCTGAGGATGGCCATATTCAATGGGTAAATAATACAATGGATTTTAGCACAGGCAGGTCAGGTGTATTTCACGGCATTCTGACAATTGATGATCCTACTGAAATTGCAAAGGGGCATATCATCGGTTCTGCATCAGATTATCTCGGTTATCCCGGTATCGCCTGGACAGGAACTCAAAAGGGTGAGCAGGATGCGATCATTGTGGTCAGTCATTCTTCATCTACCCGTTTCCCGGGTGGTTCTGCTTTGTATTATGATGGCAATGGAGGATATAGTGATCTTGTCACTTTAATTGAAGGAACACGCTCGGTAGATATGCTGCCAGGAGGTATAGAACGGTGGGGTGATTATGCAGGGATACAACGGTTGTATCATCAGCCGGGTAGCGTGTGGGTTGCCAACTCTTATGGTCGCCAGGGCAACAGGCATGAGGCCTGGGTTTCCAAACTTGCTCGCCCTGAAGAGATGACCGGAACTCATGATCAGTCAGGTGATAATGTAAAAATCAATACCTATCCCAATCCAGTAACAGAAGAAGTACAAATTGATATTGATAATCCTTCTGCAGGAAAAATATCTGTGACTTTATTTGATTTATCAGGTCGACAGATTAAAATACTTTATGATGGACCTTTGAATTTTCCAGGAAAAGCAAGCATTTCATTTTCCACGCATGAGCTTCCTGCGGGACAGTATGAAGTTCAGGTGAAAGTGGATGGACTGATGATCGCAGTAAAGTCAGTTGTAAAGATGTGAGAGCAAAATACATCCTTATCTAAAACTATGATTTATGTGATTTCTGTGATAGTCATGAAGAATTCTTGAAATATCTCAACATTGCGGACA
>JBDUDG010000133.1:0-8027 GCA_040003045.1 Saprospiraceae bacterium
GGGAAAACAACCCCATGCCTCTTTTTCTATGAATTTATTTTGGACACTACTGATTATACAATATTAATATATTTTGATATTCCCATTTATTGGTACGATAATTCTACTAGAGAGCTCGGAAAATCATGGTTAAATAAAGGATGCGAAATTTCGTTTAATTCTATTAAAGCAGAATTTGGAGCAATTTCAGTAAGTATCCGTGATAAATATCAATTATTTTCTGAATATTTATCTTCTATTTCTTCTCGTGGCACAATCGAACCTTCAGCATATTATTTTGAACCGGCAGCCCGGATGAATTCTTTGATTCTTAGAAATAATTCTCTTGAGATGAAGGTGAAATACCCTGATTCAAGAGTAGAATTCGACTCCCAAGTTAAAAATTTACCGGTTGATGATTTTGGTTTTACAGGAATTAAAAGCATACTTTAATTATTTAGATTGCTTTCGGTTAAAACTGAAAATAAATAAACGAACTCGTACTCTCCTGACTCAGGATAATGCTCACCAGCATGAAAGCCCATGCAATCGATACAACCCACCAGGGAATTTTATAGGCCAGTTTCAACACGAATGTATCACGCATCCACCAATGCACGACCACCATTAAAGTCACGATGACCCATACTTTGGTGATAGCGAGTGTAGTCAGCAAAGGCTCCCAATTACTCCTTCAAAACCTCCAAGAGATGTAATTTATTCTGATGATTATGGTTATTACCCAGTCACTGGATTATTTAGACATAATTCTGATAATTTGATGAAGTTAGTGGTGAGCAATTGCGATACTTTATCTGTTACGAAAACTCACCCAATTTATTCGTTTGACGAGAAGGATTGGATTCTCGATGGGGATTTGAATATAGGGGAAAAGATATGCACAAAAGATAGTTTTGTTTTTGTTGAGCAAAAGATTGACCTGAGCGATAAAGCTCCTGTATTTAATCTTCAAGTTCAAAGTGTCCACAATTATTTTGTTGGAAGGAGCAAGGAATTAAAGTTCATAATAACTGCATTCAAGATTTTTATTCAATAGTTATTGATAAATTTCTTTTAATAAACTCAAATATTGCTAAACGAATAACCATCAAAAGCGGTACTGAAGAGGTTTTTATTTCCGCTACAGGATTAGAAAAAATACATCAAAAAATATTTTATCCTGGATTTGATGCGGAAACTGATATATTTACATATAAAATGCCTATCGAACAGGCTGAAAACGTATTTGCTTTTGAAACTGTGGATTTGTCAGTAGCAATAGATAATACACTTCCAGATGTAATTGCAAATAATAAATGGGATACTAAGGTCTATAGTGGTAAATGGGAACTAATATTCAAACAACCAGTCAATAGTTTTGAAAAAATAAAATTATATCATGCAGTACCCAATCAATAGTATCGTTATTGATAAATTTATTGCAAATTATCCGGTTAAAACTGCTCTTCGTTTTGATGACCCGGTATTAAGTATTTACTGTTTAGGTCAACTATCAGATGATGACATCCTTACTATCGATATTTCAAGTGGGGGCCAAATAATAAATTTTGATATGCTTGAAGGAGGTATTATTTTTTTAATAAATATTATAAAATATAAAATCATCAATAACAATTCATTATTAAATATGGATAGTTTTGATTTTCATTTATCTACCCCTCTAATTAAAATTATTTCAGAACACAAGAGTGGTTACTATAAATTAATTAATGCTGAAATATCAATAATTAAATATTTGAATGCATTTACTATTAGTTTCAAACCAGTTCAGTTTGCTAGTTGCTTCTGGTATAAAATGGATGGACTATATATAGGGTTTGAAGGAAACATTTTAATAGGTTTTATTTATGAATTTAGTTTAAATGATATACATTTAATTGAAGCAAATTTGTTTAAAACTGAAAATAAATAAACGAACTCGTACTTTCCTGACTCAGGATGATACCCACCAGCATCAATGCCCAAGCGAGAGACAGAACCCACCAGGGCACTTTATAGGCTAGCTTCAACACCGATGTATCCCGCATCCACCAATGAACAATCACCATGAGCGTAACAATCACCCAAACTTTCGTAATGGCCAGAGTCGTCAGCAAAGGCTCACCACCTTTTGAATAGCCAAACATAGATCCCAGCATTTGCCATGCCTGTGGAAATGTGGAAGCTCTGAAAAAGACCCAGGTCACATTGATCAGGAAGAACGTAAACAGTGCATAAAAAAATGCACCTGATCGATTGGTTGTTGCTGATATGCCGGCAACAGATATTGCAGGATCAAGTGGTGGCCTGGATCTCAACTTTTCGCGAATGAATTTTTCAACCCATAAATAAAATCCGTGCAGGCCTCCCCAAAACACAAATGTCCAGTTGGCGCCATACCATAACCTACTCAGCAGCATGGTAAGCATAAGAGTGATATAAGGAACACCATAGCCTCTACGATTGCAAGATAAGTCCGCTATCACTGCTTCTAACCAATATCGTTTTAGTCGCACTGGACAAGGAATTGGAAAAAACGCGAACACCATTTTGTAAGCTATGCAGACAACTTTCAAATATTGTATTTAATCCATCCGACTCTTCACAAATTCAATTAAATCTTTCCCATTCAGATTTTTGGCGATTACTTTTCCTTTTGCATCAAGTATAAAATTGGCTGGTATAGTTGAAATCCGTAATGCTTCCAGGAATGGAGTTGCATCTCCGGTTAAATGTGATGCATGGCTCCAACTTGCACCGTCCTTTGCGATGGCTGACTTCCATGAGGAGGCATTGTTGTCTATTGAATATCCTATGATTTGAAGCCCTTTGTTCTTATAAGCGGTCCATAAAGGAACTAGCACCATACGGTTTTCTTTTCTACATGGGGCACACCATGATGCCCATATGTCCACAATCGTAAGACGTGGACCAAGTAACTTGCTCAACATTACTGTATCTCCATTTACAAGAGGAAGTGCAAAATCAGGCATCAAATCCCCAACCAAAACGGGTAGATTATTTTTATCCGCGACATGACACAGTTGACTGGTCATCGGATGATCAGGCTTATCCCGTTTCCATTTCTGACACTGTCTATTGATAAATTCAGGCACTCGTTCAAAATCTCCGGTTGGACATATCCACCGTATAGCAACCATTGCAGCTTCTACGCACGTTGTCGTATCTTCAAACTCAATCATGTCCTTGATATAATTTTGAAACAGATTTTCCTTTTCGATCTACATTGAATCAGCTTGCATTTCTTTTACATCATCTGCCAAATATTTTTGGAATGCAGCTAAGCGGATATTATGAAGAGAAGTCATTTTCGAATTATCAATTGACGGGTCTATGAAAGCAAATGATTTTTGAAATTTTGAAATATCTGCTTTTATAACTATCGGAATCCCTTTTGATACAACAAAGGGCATTTAATTGGATTCAGAAGGTATCGTATCTACCAATTGTTTTGGATATCGGCTATTTGATTTTTGGACAGCGAGTTGAAGAAGTAAATTTTCCTGGAATGTTGGTATGTTTCGAAAGGCAAAATGGCCATCTGATTTTATGGTTGCCGAATCAATAACCTGCCCAAGGAAATTGGCTGCGATTTCGGAGAAATTACGTGGTTGTATCAGATAGACTTCAGACTTCCATTCAGGATGTAAATGAATCACTCCTGCGATTTGCGCTTGAGGTTGTGCTTTACATCCCTGAAGAGTAAACGTAAGACATGCTGCAATCAGATTAAAAACCGTAAAAATATTTTTCATCAAAGTTTGATTACAACCTCTGAATTATTGGGCCTCGATGCAAAAGTACTTATCCGTTCAATACTTTTTCAACTGGAAATTGAACACAAATGCATTGCAGTTATAATGAGAACCCGATCAATTATTCAAGTTCCCCAAATAAAGCTATTTGTGCAAGTTTCTGACCCGGAGTTAAAACATATGATGATATTCATGATGGGAGAAAATGTATGTGTAGATAGCAATTACGGAATCAGATCTATGGAGTTTGTGTGCAAAATGGAAAGATGGCTTCATCCGCGTAAATCTCTTATTTTCGCCATTCACTTTTGTTCAATTGAAAAAATTCCTTCTCATCACATACTATTGGCCGCCATCAGGAGGTGCAGGTGTAATGCGCTGGGCCAAAATGACGAAGTATATTCCCGAATTTGGTTGGCAACCAATCGTATATACTCCATCCGAAAATGAAGTCGCAGTACATGATGAAAGTTTATTAAGAGAAATCTCACCAGATCTGGAAATCATCAAAACGCCAATCTGGGAGCCTTATGATTTGTATAAATCTTTTCTCGGCCGAAAGAAAAAAGAAAAACTCTACTCAGGATTTATCAACGAAAAAAAGAAAGAATCCATCGCACAGAAAATTTCTGTTTTCGTGCGAGGCAATTTTTTTATTCCGGACGCACGGATGTTTTGGATAAAACCATCAATTAAGTATTTGAAAAAATATCTGCGTGAGCATCATGTGGATGCCATCATCTCCACCGGGCCTCCGCATAGTATGCACATGATCGCTGATGCCCTTCACAAATCCACAGGCATTCCTTGGATTGCCGATTTCAGGGATCCATGGACAAACATTGATTTTTATAAAGACCTGCGACTGACGAAATGGGGAGATGCACGTCATCGTCGTCTGGAAAGGAGAATTCTTCGCAATGCAACTAAAGTTGTCGCTGTTACCTGGCGTATGGGCGATGAATTCAAAGAGCTTAGCTCGAGAGATGATATTGCAGTAATTCTCAATGGCTTTGATCATGCAGATTATGCCACGCCAGGAACCATAGAGCTTGATCATGATTTTACCCTCGTACATGTAGGCTCCATGAACAAAGATCGAAACCCGGATGTGCTTTGGAAGGCCATTCAATTGGCTATTTTTTCTTCGGCAGAGTTAAAGGAAAAAATAAAAGTGAAGCTGATCGGGCCTGCTGATTTTTCTGTTCGGGCATCAATTGAAAAGTTCGGCCTTAAAGATTTTACATCTTTCATTGAATTTGTTCCGCATTCTGAAGCAGTTAAAATTCAACAACAAGCCCAGCTTCTGCTCTTGCTCATCAATGATGCTCCAAGCTCCCTATCCATTATTCCGGGAAAGCTATATGAATATCTGGGTGCAGGACGGCCGATATTATCTATAGGTCCTCCCGGTAGTGATTCTGCAAAGGTGATTGAAATTGCAAAAGGTGGAGTAGTGCATGATTACAAAGATGTGGAAGGAATAAAAAACCGTATCCTTGAATACTTCACTCTTTATCAGAGTGGTAAATTATCAGGAACATCGGAGGGAGTAGAAAAATTTACGCGGCAGGAAAGAGCTAAAGAATTTGCGTTGCTTTTGGATTCAATAATGTCGCGGGAGAATTCATGCTAATCTTAGATGCTAGATATTAGATGCCAGATGCTAGATTCATTTCTCCGTCTCACGTCTCCCGTGTCACGATTTCATCTTTGGCGGGACTGCGCTGCGCTTGTCACTCCTCTCACTTATGAAGTGACAGGTTGTCTGAGCTTCTTCTCAATGTCTTTCACAGTGCGTTTGAATTCTGCATTGGTATCCATCATATCATTTACTGCTCGGACACTATAGATCACTGTACTGTGATCGCGACCACCAAAACTGTCCCCAATGGATTTCAGTGAGTGATTGGTGATGTTTTTTGCAAAATACATGGAGAGCTGACGGGCCAGTACAACATTGCGCTTGCGTGTCTGTGATTTCAACTTATCAATAGGAACTTCGTAATGATCAGCGACACATTTTTTGATATGATCGAGTGTGATCATCGCGCCTTTGTTCAGCACTACATTGTAGATCACTTTCTGTGCAAGCTCTATATCAATTTCTTTGTTGGTCAATGAAGCATGAGCAATTAATGAAATGATCACGCCTTCGAGCTCCCGGATATTATGCCGGATATTGTCGCAGATGTAGTGTTTTACTTCAGGTGTGAATACGATCTGGCTTATACTTGACTTATGTTCCAGGATGGCCATCATCGTTTCATAATCTGGTGCCTGAAGATCTGCTGACAATCCCCATTTGAAACGACTGATCAGTCTTTCCTCCATTCCCTGCAAATCCTTTGGCGCACGATCAGACGTGATTACAATCTGATTTCCGCTTTGATGCAATTGATTGAAAATGTGAAAAAAGATTTCCTGGGTTTTTGTTTTTCCGGCCAGGAACTGAATGTCATCGATGATAAGAAGATTGACCAGTTGGTAGAAATTTGTAAAATCACTGACCGCATTATTTTTTATGGCTTCAATGATCTGGTTGGTAAATTTTTCAGAACTGACATACAACACTGTCTTATCCTCTCTTTGCTTGACCACACTATTGCCAATGGCCTGAGCAAGATGAGTCTTACCTAATCCCACATCACCGAATATAAAAAGTGGATTAAATGCGGTTCCTCCCGGGTTGTGCGCTATAGCCTCCGCAGCAGAACAAGCCAACCGGTTACAATCTCCTACGATCAGGTTGTCAAATGTATAAGTCGTATTAAGTTGTGGATCAATTTTTAAACGCCTGATACCTGGAATGACAAAAGGATTCCGAATGTCAAGTTCTTCTTCATTGACAGGAACTGATGTGACTGGCTTCTGACGTTTTCCATTTTTTTGCCATGGATCATCTTTCACATAATTGTATTCAAGATTTGCTTTCGGACCCAAAGTCTGGCGAATGGATTTCCGAAGTACAGGAAGATAATGTTCTTCAAGCCACTCAAAGAAAAACCGATTTGGAACCTGTAATGTCAATGTGTTCTCCTGCAAGCGGATAGGTCTGATAGGCTCAAACCATGTCTTAAAACTTTGTTCGCTGATTTCTTCACGAATTACATTTAGACACCCATTCCACACCGCGTTGCAGTCATGCATCATTATTGACTATAATAAGAAGGTTACTGAATTATCCCAAAAGCTGTTCCGACGATTTGCTCCAGGTGGAGTCGTTGTGTCAGGTTAGCTTTGCTTTGCACGATTATTCGTAGATCAATTAGGTTCGGGATTCGACAAAGATCAAAAAAAAATTGAATGATGTATGGAGTGATTTACTTTTTTAACCAAATCCCCATCCATATTTCTAAGCTTATGAATCTCAATTTGTTATATATCTGAATTTTGCACTTCAATAATTGATTGAATGTCAGGCAAAGACCGGCTAATTATTTTTTCCATTGATCCAGATTCCGTCGCAACTGATACACTTATTCTTTTTGTTGCGTTCGAATGTCACATCGATTTTACCAAGACGTATACCTGCCCAACCTACCTGATGTATGATCACAGGATGACCTTCTGCATTATGATAAGTATCAGGAGCATCCATAAAGGTGTGCGTATGGCCACCGAGAATAAGATCAATTGATCTGCTCTTTTGTGCCAGATGAATGTCACTTACCTTGTCATTCTCATATTTGTAACCGAGATGTGAAAGACAAATGACGAGATCACATTTCTCTTTATGCTTCAATATATCCGCTTGCTCTGAAGCATGTGATATTGGATCTAGATATTTTGTATTTCCATAAAGCTTATCCGGCACCAATCCATCCAGCTCAATTCCAACACCTGTAATTCCAATTTTCATATTTCCTTTCTGTATGATATGGCGTGGTACATATTTGTCATGCATTACCGTATCACTGAAATCGTAATTGGATATAATCGTTGGAAAATTTCCGTGCTCCCGCATTTGCTTTTCATAATTTTCGAGAGTACCATCGAAATCATGATTTCCCATTGTTGTCGCTTCGTATCCCATTTGAGTCATCAACTTAATATCAACTTCTCCAAGGAAGAAATTAAAATAAGGTGTCCCCTGGAAAATATCTCCAGAATCCAGCAGAAGAACATGCTCATTTTCTTTTCTTATTTTTTCAATGACTGCAGCTCGTCTTGCAGCACCACCCAAGCCGGCATTTTTTGAACCATCTTCAGGAAAAGGTTCTACACGACTATGAACATCATTTGTATGAAGGATGACCAGTTTGGACAATT